>JAZRRA010000068.1:0-7092 GCA_045650305.1 Faecousia sp. | reverse complement strand
AGAATAACCGGGATAAGAGCATTATGCTGGCCGTGATCGGCAGTGCATCTTTGAATGAGGGTGCCAACATCTGTGCCGCTCATGTGGACTCCCCCAGAATGGACTTAAAGCCCAACCCCCTCTATGAGGATTCGGAAATTGCTTACTTTAAGACCCACTATTATGGCGGTATCAAAAAGTATCAGTGGGTGGCTGTGCCTCTGGCACTGCACGGTGTTGTCTATCGCAAGGATGGTTCTGTGATTACGGTTACCGTTGGCGAGGATGACAACGATCCGATTTTCTATGTTTCCGACCTGCTGATCCACCTGGCAGGCGACCAGATGAAAAAGACTTTGGCTGAGGGCATCGCCGGTGAGCAGCTGAATGTGATCCTGGGTACTGAGCCTATTGAGGGCGAAGGTTCTGACTTGGTGAAGCTGAATGTGATGAAGCTGCTGAACGAGAAGTACGGCTTGGTGGAGGATGATTTCCTCACCGCAGAACTGACTATGGTACCTGCCGGCAAGTGCCGTGAAGTGGGCTTTGACCGTTCTTTGATCGCCGCCTATGGCCATGATGACCGGGTTTGCTCCTATGCGGAGATTGAACCTCTGCTGGATATGGGTATCCCCACCCATACCGCTGTCTGCATTTTGGCAGACAAGGAGGAGATCGGCTCTGTGGGCATCTCCGGTATGCAAAGTCAGGCTTTCGATACCTTTATGCAGGATCTGTGTGATGCAACCGGTGCAAACCTGAACCGTTGCTACGAAAATTCCTTCTGCCTTTCTGCCGATGTTTCCAATGCGTTTGACCCCAACTTTGCCGAGACTTGCGACAGACGGAACAACAGCCGCCTGAACTATGGTATTTCCATCTGCAAGTATACCGGTGCCCGGGGTAAGGGTGGTGCATCCGATGCATCCGCTGAGGCCATGGGTCATATCCGCAAGACCTTTGACGAAGCCGGTGTCCGTTGGCAGATCGCCACTTTGGGAAAAGTCGATCAGGGCGGCGGCGGCACTGTGGCAGCATACATGGCAAACCGGAATATCGTGACAGTGGATGCCGGTGTTCCCGTGCTTTCTATGCATGCTCCTATGGAAGTGGTCAGCAAGTACGATTGCTACATGACCATGCTGGCCTGCAAGGCAATCTATATGGCATAAATAAACGGGGGATTCCATTTGCGGAATCTCCCGTTTCATAGGTCAAAGAACCCCAAACCGTCAAGGCTTGGGGTTCTTTTATTATAGGATTAGTACATTCCGCCACCCTGTGCGGCAGCCATAGCGGCAGCATCCGCAGCAGGATCAGCCTTGTCAGCCACCAGAGATTCGGTGGTCAGGACGCAGGAAGCAATGGAAGCTGCGTTTTCCAAAGAGGAACGGGTCACCTTGGTGGGATCTACGATACCGGCGGCGATCATATCCACATATTCCTCGGTGTAGGCGTTGTAGCCATAGCCAACCTTCTTGGAAGAACGGATCTTCTCATATACTACGCTGCCATCCACGCCTGCATTCTGTGCGATCTGACGGATGGGAGCCTGCAGAGCGGTAGCGATAATGCGAGCACCGGTCTTTTCGTCACCGGACAGCTTTGCAACCAGCTTTTCAACAGCAGCAATGGCGTTGACCTGTGCAGTACCGCCACCGGCTACGATGCCTTCTTCCACAGCAGCACGGGTTGCATTCAGAGCATCCTCCACGCGGAGCTTCTGCTCCTTCATGGCGATCTCGGTCTGGGCACCCACCTTAATGACAGCTACGCCGCCGGCCAGCTTAGCCAGACGCTCCTGGAGCTTTTCACGGTCGTAGTCGGAATTGGTGGTAGCAATGGAAGCACGAATCGCATGAGCACGAGCCTTGATAGCATCGGGATCACCTGCACCGTCAACGATGGTGGTGTTGTCCTTGGTGACAACGATCTGACGGCAGCGGCCCAAATCGGAAAGCTGAGCCTCGGTCAGTTCCATGTTCAGCTGGCTGGAGATCACAGTACCGCCGGTCAAAATGGCAATATCCTGCAACATTTCCTTGCGGCGGTCGCCAAAACCGGGAGCCTTGACACAGACGCAGTTGAAATTACCACGCAGACGGTTCACCAGCAGAGTTGCCAGAGCGTCGCCTTCCACATCCTCAGCAATGATCATCATCTTCTTGCCGGCCTTTACAACGGGCTCCAGGATGGGCAGGATTTCCTGAATGGAGGAGATCTTCTTGTCGGTGATCAAAATGTAGGCGTCATCCAGAACAGCCTCCATCTTGTCGGTATCGGTGACCATGTAGGGGGAGATGTAGCCCCGGTCAAACTGCATACCTTCCACAACTTCCAAACCGGTTTCAGCAGTCTTGCTTTCTTCAATGGTGATAACACCTTCTGTGCCAACCTTTTCCATAGCCTCGGCGATCAGCTGACCGATGGCGGCGTCACCGGAGGAAACAGTGCCTACACGGGCAATATCCTCAGAGCCATTCACGGGAACAGAGTGTTCCTTAATGGCGGCAACAGCGGCATCCACAGCCTTCTCGATGCCCTTACGCATAACCATGGGGTTTGCACCGGCGGACAGATTCTTAAGACCCTCACGGGTAATGGCCTGAGCCAGCACGGTAGCGGTGGTAGTACCGTCACCGGCAATGTCGTTTGTCTTGGTAGCTACTTCCCGGATCAGCTGTGCGCCCATGTTCTCAAAGGCATCCTCCAGCTCCACTTCCTTGGCGATGGTCACACCGTCGTTGGTGATCAGGGGTGCGCCGAACTTCTTGCCCAGCACAACATTGCGACCCTTGGGGCCCAGGGTAACCTTTACAGTATCGGCAAGCTGGTCAATACCGGCCTGCAGCTTCTTACGGGCTTCTTCACCGTAAATAATCATTTTTGCCATAGTTTATTCCCTCCAAAAATCAGTCGATCACGACAGCCAGGATGTCATCCTGCTTTACAAATTTATAATCCACGCCGTCCAGCTTGATCTCACTGCCGACATAGTTGCCGACAACGACCTTGTCGCCGGGCTTTACAGTCACAGTTACATCCTTCGTGCCGGGGCCTGCGGAAACGACTTCATAAATAGCGGGCTTTTCCTTATTGGAAGTAGCCAGGATGATACCGAAAGAAGTGGTCTCTTCGGCTTCGGTTGCTTTCAGCAGAATATTATCTGCCATGGGTCTGAGCTTCATATCATGTTCCTCCATACTTTAGATTGGCTTAAATAGCCAATTATCTACATTTTTTGGCACTCTTTTTGCCTGAGTGCTAAGACTTCTATATCATAGCCTACACCGGTAAAAAAAGCAAGCCTTTTTTTGCTTTTTTTCTTTAAAAATTATGATCCCCCGGTAAAAAAAGGGGATCATAACCTGATTTTTTACAGTTCGTCGGAAAGCCGGTTCAAAATAGCCGCCAGTTTGGCATTGACCATGTCAAAATCGGATACCGCATCCATGATCTGGTCATAGGCAGTGTTTTTGCCATTGGACAAAAGTTCCCGTGCCAGATCTGCCACTTCCTGAGCATGGGCATCGTTATGGCTGACCAAATATTTCATCAGCACCAAAAGTTCCTCAAGGGGTGTGGCGTTTTCCCGGGGGAGATGGTCGTGAAGTTCATCGCCGTGGGTATGGGAATGGGTCAAACCGCCGTGGGAATGGGCAATGCCCCCGTGGTTATGGCTGAGGGGATCTCGTTTTACACCGCTAAGCTGATACATAAAGCGGTTGGAGATCATGATTTCTACATCGAAATAGGGATCAAACAGCTTTTTCAGGCTGTCAGCCGTCATCAAGCCATTGGAAACACTGCTGGCCTCGCCGCTATGGTGATTGTCGATGGCTTCGCGGCTGGCACCATGGGCAATGGTCAGGCGGCCATCCTCTTTCAGCATACCTGCCAGGGTTTTGATCAGCCGTTTGGGATAGGGAAAATGGGGAAAAGCATTGTAAACCACGATGCGGTCAAACTTTTCCTGAAAATCGTATTCCTCCACATCACCGCAGATCACCTGCACATTGGGAATATGGGCGTATTTGTCTGTGGCAATTTTGGCCATTTCGGAAGAAATGTCAATACCCACCACGGAGGAAACATTCCGCTCCAAATAATAATCAAACATCACACCGGTGCCGCAGGCCACATCCAAAACGGACATTCCTGCACCGACCTCGGCATTGTCCAAAATTTTACCGATAATCTCATCGCTTTTGATCATCTGGGCATCCCACTGGGAGGCACGCTGATCAAAAAAGGCAATTATATCTTTTTTATCCATGAGTCGCTCCTAAATTTATATTTTTAACAGTATACTGTTTTGTGACAAAAATTGCAAGGCGGAGGATCATCCCATAAAGTGGCTCATGGCCAGCATCAGGCTAAAACCCATCAGTAACGCATAGGTTGCACCCCGTTCGCCGCCGTGGGCATGGGTTTCGGGGATCATTTCGTCGCTGATAACATAGAGCATAGTGCCACCGGCAAATGCCAATGCAAAGGGTAGTACCGCCGTGGAAATACTCACAGCAAAATAGCCAAGCAATGTACCCAGCACTTCCACCACACCGGTGAGCATTGCGATCACAAAGGTTCGTCCCGGTTTCATACCGGCTGCCAGCATCGGTCCGATGATGACCATACCTTCAGGGATATTCTGCAAGGCAATACCGGCGGCGATGACAATGGCCTCCCCGTCATTTCCGGTGCCAAAGCCTACGCCTGCGGCAATGCCTTCCGGTAGGTTGTGAATGGCGATCGCCATAACAAACAGCAAGATCTTATTCAGTTTTTGGGTATCGGCAGGATGATTTTCCTGATCTGCTCCGGAGAGCCGATGCAGGTGGGGGACCAGTTTATCCATGAGGTTCAGGCACAATGCACCGCAGAAAATGCCGCAAAGAGTCATGATAAATCCCCAAATTCCCTGCCCGTAAGAGAGGGAAGGCACGATCAGTCCCAGTACCGCCGCACAAAGCATCACACCGGCGGCAAAGGATAATACAATATCGCTGAATTTATGGGATATGTTTTTGAAAACAAAGCCCATGATCGCACCGAATATGGTAGCACCGCCCACACCAAGGGCTGTTAAAAATACCATTTCCATATTTTTGCTCCTTTCTTTGTGGAGTCATGACATTATAGCATATTTTTTTCCGTTTGTCATCAAGTAGGAAAATTTGGCTCTTCCATTTTTCTTCAATTTTATGTATAATAAGGTGAAAATTATAAAAAGGAGAATCCCCATGGTTACCAAGGATATTCGATACATAGGTGTGCAGGATCACGAAATTGATCTGTTTGAAGGACAATATGATGTTCCCAACGGAATGTCTTATAATTCCTATTTGATTTTAGATGAGAAAACCGCAGTCATGGATGCGGTAGATGGCCGTTTTGTGGATGAATGGCTGGAAAATATTAAGGAAAATTTGGGAAATAAGTCCCCGGATTATCTGGTCGTGCATCACATGGAGCCTGACCATTCTGCGGGTATCGCCGCATTTTTACAGACTTATCCGGAAGCCGTGGTGGTTTCTTCCCGTATGGCTTTTGTGATGATGAAAAACTACTTCGGTTCTGATTATGCCCAGCGACGGATCATCGTCACCGAAGGCAGTACGCTGGAATTGGGTAAGCACACCTTGACATTTGTGGCCGCACCGATGGTTCACTGGCCGGAGGTTATGGTCAGCTACGATAGCTGTGACAAGGTGCTGTTTTCTGCTGACGGCTTTGGCAAATTCGGTGCTTTGGACGCACAGGAGGACTGGGCTTGTGAGGCACGGCGGTATTATATCGGCATTGTGGGTAAGTATGGTCCCCAGGTGCAGGATCTTCTGAAAAAGGCGGCCTCGCTGGATATTTCCGTGATCTGCCCCCTCCATGGTCCGATTTTGAAGGAAAATTTGGGCTATTACCTGAATCTTTATGATATTTGGTCTTCTTATCGTGCGGAAAATCAAGGCGTTTTGATAGCATATACCTCCGTTTACGGTCATACGAAGGCTGCGGTGGAATTTTTGGCATCGGAGCTGGAGCGGTTAGGCTGTGAAAAGGTAAGCGTCACAGATCTGGCACGGGATGATATGGCAGAAGCTGTGGAGGATGCTTTCCGCTATGACCGTCTGGTTTTGGCTACTACCACCTATAACGGCGACATTTTCCCCTTCATGAAGGCGTACATACACCATTTGACGGAACGCAATTACCAAAACCGTACCGTTGCCCTGATGGAAAACGGATCTTGGGCGCCTCAGGCGGCAAAAATTATGGAAAAAATGCTCAGTGAAAGCAAAGATTTGACAATTTTAGAGCCGAAGGTGAAGATCCAGTGTGCCTTGAACGAAGCCTCCCGTGAGCAAATTACGGCCTTAGCCCAGGCACTTTGCGGATAAGTATCCGGGTCCGTAATTAGGAATGCTCGGAGTCTGCTTTTGAAATCTCAGGGCGATATATAAAAAACGGAGGATTCCATTTCCGGAATCCTCCATTTTGTGTTTGTGATTATGCTAAATTACAGAGCAGCCTTTGCCTTCTCAACCAGAGCAGCGAAAGCAACTGCGTCCTGGATAGCCATTTCGGACAGGCTCTTGCGGTTCAGCTCGATGCCGGCCTTCTTCACACCGTTCATGAAGGTGGAGTAGTTCAGACCATAGGGCTTCACAGCAGCGCTGATACGGGTGATCCACAGTCTTCTGTAATCACGCTTTTTCAGCTTACGGCCAACGAAAGCATAGTTGCCGGACTTCATCACGGCCTGCTTGGCCATCTTAAAGTGCTTAGACTTAGAACCCCAGTAGCCCTTAGCCAGCTTCAGGGTAGCATTTCTTCTCTTGCGCGTCATCATTGCGCCTTTAACTCTTGCCATTTCAGTATCCTCCTATCCTTATTTGTACGGGATCATCTTTTTGACGGTCGCAGTGTTGGTGACATCAGCGTAAGCAGTGGTGCGCAGACGACGGCAACGCTTGGTGTCCTTCTTGGTGAGGATATGGCTCTTGTAAGCGCGGGCTCTCTTGACCTTACCGGACTTGGTCAGGTTAAATCTCTTCTTTGCACCGCTATGGGTTTTCAGCTTGGGCATAGTGTATTTCTCCTTCCGTATCTTTGGTA
>JAZRRA010000067.1:0-9891 GCA_045650305.1 Faecousia sp. | reverse complement strand
CATTATACCACGGTTTTACCGTTTGTGCAAGTCATAGGATAATATGACTTGCCAGCCAAATCAGCCCCATGGATGCCGCTCCTGCCAATATCAAGGCAATTCTATGGAGGATCAAATACGGATTTTTTCCGTTTTGGGGTTTCTCCATCAATTTTTTCGCTTCCCGAAGAAGCATATCATTACTTACCCCCTGATTTTTCAGTGCCTCATCGGATAAAATGAAAATTGCCTGGTCAAACAGTGTCCGATCGGGAGAATGTACCACAATGACCTGCTTGGATATTCCTTTTACCATAGTTTATCACACTCCTCACATAAAACTATTTCCAATTCTACCCTTTTTATACGGTGTTTGGAAATTCCACCGGGATAAATCTTGCATTTTGGGATTTTTCGGGATATAATGAAGAAAAAACACGGAAAGGTGGTCGCAATATGGAAGAAAATCAAAACAGTACGCCCCGACCGGTCAATCCCCGTCGCAGACGCAGAACCAAGATGGATATTTTCAAAGAATCCTATCTGCCTGCTCTTTTAGTGGCGGTAACCATTGTTTTTGTCATCATAACCATCATCGGTGGCTCTGTCCAAAATATGAAACGAAAGAAATTGCAGGATCAGGCGACCCAAACTGCCATCGCCCAAACTCAGGCAAACGATGCAAAGCTGCAGGCTGAGGCGGATGCACTTTTATTGGAGGCAGAGAAATTTGCCGCAGACTATGACTATGATACCGCCATTGCCACCTTGCAACGGTTTACCGGGGATATTTCCAAATATCAAAAATTATCTGCCCAACTGACGGTTTACCAGGATATAAAATCCAAAATGGTGGCATGGACACCGGATAAGGTGGTTAACCTTTCCTTCCATGTATTGATCGAAGATCCCCTTCGTGCCTACGCAGACTCCGGCTACGGCACAGAGTATAACCGAAATTTTGTCAGTACATCGGAATTTCGTATCATTTTGGATCAGCTTTATAAAAACGGTTATATTCTGGTCAGTACCGACGATCTGGTGGCTGATAACGGATCGGAGATGTCTGCAAAGACGCTGTACCTGCCGGCAGGTAAAAAGCCTTTGATCCTTACTGAAACCCATGTCAATTATTATCATTACATGATCGACGGAAACAAAGATAACATCCCGGATAAAGATGGTGCGGGTTTTGCCAGCAAATTGATCGTGGATGCAAACGGAAAGATCCTCAATCAAATGGTGGATAAAAACGGAAAGACCATCACCGGTGAATTTGACCTGGTTCCTATTCTCAACAGCTTCATTGAATCCCACCCGGACTTTTCCTATCGAGGAGCCAAAGCCATTTTGGCAGTGACCGGCGAAGAAGGTGTCTTTGGTTATCGGATCAATTCGGGTGCAAAAGAATATCTGTCCGAAACAACCTATCAGACAGAAATGAATAATGCAAAAAATTTGGTCAATGCCCTTCAAAACAGCGGTTACGAAATCGCCTGCTATACCTACGCCAATCAGCCCTACGGCAGTATTGGAATTGAAACCCTCAAGACAGATCTTGCCCTTTGGAAGCAGGAAGTAACCCCGATTTTGGGAGATGTGGATATTTTGGTATTCGCCCGGGAAAGTGATTTAAGCACCAATGCCCCCTATTCCGGGGATAAGTTTGAAGTGCTGAAGGAATTTGGTTTCCGCTATTTCTTCGGCTTCTGCCAAAACGGTGAGCTTTACGCCACAGTTCAGCCGGATTACTTCCGTCAGTCCCGATTGATGGTTACCGGCGGCTACCTGAAATATTACAGCCAGTGGTTTGAAGGCATTTTGACCCCCGGTGAAATTCTGGCCAGCATCCGCGGCTCCATCCCCCAACCTAACTGATCTGCAAAACCATGGTAGGAACGGATGCCCACATCCGCCCGCAAACATGAATGGTAAATCGACAAATTACAAATGTTCATTATATGAAATTACCTCAAAGAAAATCAAATCGAATCCCGGAATTTGATTATAGCCAAAACGGTGCATATTTTATAACAATATGTACCCAGAATCGCAGAAAGATATTATCTTGCATATCCGTAGGGACACCCGTCCCCGGGTGTCTGCAAGAACCTGCAATTCAATTACTGAAGTACGGACTAATTGCAGATAAATATATCACCCAGATGACATCATTTTACGATCATCTGACGGTGGACAAATATGTGATTATGCCGGATCATATCCATTTGCTCCTAACCATTCAGGAAACGAACGGACACCCGGGGACGGGTGTCCCTACGCCCAGAACCTCTATGATTGCTCGTTTCGTGGGAACATTGAAACGATTTTGCAACAAGGAATATGGTGGGAATATTTGGCAGTCTCGTTATTATGACCATGTTATTCGAAATCAAAAGGATTACGAAGAAATTTGGCAATATATTGAAAATAACCCACGCAAATGGATTATGGAAAAAAGAGGATACGAATGATATACGGAATAAGCAACCAAACCGCATGCCTGATGATCAAAACTGTTTTCAGGTGTGCGGTTTGAAATTTTATCACAAAAAGGTGTTGACAATTATAGAATATATGTTATAATTTAATCCGTTCCACGGAGGCTTAGCTCAGCTGGTTAGAGCGCATGCTTCACACGCATGAGGTCGATGGTTCGAGTCCATTAGTCTCCACCAATAATAAAACCCCATCCAGATGGATGGGGTTTTATTATTGGTATTTGCATTTAAATAATGGACTTGAAAGGCGGCTCTTGGAAAGTGCCGGGGTCATACGATCCCGGCACTTATGGATATATGAGAAATCCGTTTTCAGGCATTTTATGCCAGGTTGCCTTCCTTCACATACTCTGCCAAAAGATCTCTTAAATAGAGATTGGGGTCATATCGCTGGATCTCTGTCAGATTGTTATATTTATAAGTGGAGGTATAGGTGTCCACCACTACATAATAGGTAGCGTTGGGATCTAAGGAGGCGGCAACAGACTGTCCGTAAGAGCCGCAGTAGATATAGTATCTGTCGTTATCCGTTTCCAGGAACTTTTCTTTAAGATCCTTTCCCTTGATGGAACACAGCACAAGCTGATTATCAAAGGGGAAAATCATTTGCAGCTGGGAATAGGTCACATCGCCGCTTTTCAGGTATCCGGGAGAACGGGGAGAAAGGAATCCGCCGCCCAATACAATATCATATTCATCGCCCCAGACTTCTTCGCCAAAGGCATAATATAACTGAGCGCTCAGCTCGCAAAGCCATGAACCACTGCGATTGACGCGGTTATAACCCAAAACCTCCAGGCCTACACTGACCTGCTCGTTGTATTTGTCCAATAGATCCTCAACGATGGGATCACCGGAATAATAATCACTGTATTCATCGGAAGAAATAAATTCAGCCGCCAACACCAGCACTTCACCGGTCAGAATATTCACACTCACATCCATGTGGGAAATGCCTTGATTTTCGCCGCCGCCCTGAAGATGGTACACACCGTTGGTATCTGCCTTGGCATAGTACTTATGGGTATGACCCTCAAATACAATATCCACATAGCCTTCCGACAGCACACTGTCATAATATGCATCCATATCCCGGTCGCTGAAATAGGCACTGTTATAATTGCTTCCGCCGTAGCCGTCATGGATGCTGTATACGATCAGGTCTGCACCTTCGGCACGGAGCTTATCCGACTCTGCCTTCACAAGCTCTGTCAGGTCATCACCGGTATAGAAGAAAATATCCTTGGTATGATCGGATGCGATAGAAGAATAACAATCGCCGATGGCACCGATAATGCCGATTTGCAGGCCACTTCTTTCGATCATCACAGAGCTGTCACAATATTCCACCTGCTCATTGGTATTGCGGTTATAAATATTGATCGCCAGGAAGGGAAATTCTGCAATTTCATAGTTCTGCAAGATCCGTTCCTCGCCCCAGTCGAATTCATGGTTACCCATGGTCATGGCAACAAAGTCCAGGGAATTCATCCACTCAGTCATGATCAGGCCACCGGTGAGATTGGATTCGGAACTGCCCTGCCACATATCACCGCTGGAAAGGAAAATGGCATTTTCATCGGAATTGTATTTTGTCTTTAAATATGTCGTCAATTCATCCGCACCGGGCTGAATATCCGTATCGGTAAATTTACCATGCATATCATTGACAACATAAAAATCAAAATTCACCAGCAGATAGATCTTGCAGTCGTCACAATACCGGTCTTCATCTTCATCCGCATGGGAACATTCTCCGTCGTTTTGGGAGGGATCCGTTGCATCGGGCTGGGTTACCTCATTCTCAGCCTGGGATTTATCCCCTCCCCGCGGTTTATCTTCGCAACCGGAAAGAACCATTCCCAGAATCAGGAAAATGGCCATCAGTAAGGATACTATCTTTTTCATAAGTGCCTCCAGTTTCTCTTTTTTCCTGATTATAGCACACAATATTTTATAGTGCAATCCGTTTTTTACACCATAAATTCAAAAGTCATCCTGAGCGGAGTGAAACGAAGTCGAAGGATCTTCGCACCCAATCATTGTACAGTAAATGGGAGACTGCGTAGATTCTTCGACTCGCTTTTGCTCGCTCAGAATGACAAATTATTTTATATTACGGGGTACAAAATCACTGTACCTCTACGACCCGGATCTCATCCATGGAAAGGCCCGACTGGGAGATCACAATATCCGCGATCACCGCCACATCCGTCTGCTGCAAACCACCTTCCGGGGATGCAACCGCCACAGACATTCCCTCCTCGCTCATGTATGCCACACAGTCGGCATAGCCTTTTGCGATCACCAAACTTTCGATCTGTGCCTCACAAAGGGCTGTCTGCACCAAATGCTCAAGCTGTGCATCCATTGTGGTATCCTGGTTTTCACCGCTGTATGCCATGGCCTCCTGAAGCAGTGATACCGCACTGTCCCGTGCCTCCTGCCGGGAAAGTCGCACAGCGGCAAAATAATCGGAAACCGTATTTTGTGCCTGGGTTTCCATCCCACTTCCGTCCGCCATCACCAGCATATCCGATGACAGTATTTTTTCCGAATTCAGCGTATCCGTCAAATCCGCAGTTGTCTGGTCCTCCGAATACAGCCAATTCACATAAATCCCGGCACATACCGTCACCAATACCGCCGCGGCGATCAGGTTTTTCTTCCAAATTTTCATACTTCTTCCTCCATCATTTCATTTTTAATACCACGATCCGATCCATCCCCAAACCGGTGATTTTTGAAACCGCCTCTGCTACCGCCAGTTTGACTCCAGGGTCATCACCGCCCTGGCACAACACAACCGCCCCCATATAGGTAGGAGGTATGATCTTTGTGATCAGGCCGGTTTCATTTCTTTCAGAATCCGCAACGGTCACCACCTGGATCTTTTGGGATGTACCGGATTCGGAAACTGTTTTGTCTTCGTTAACCTGATATACTCTCTCCTCCCCCACTTGCTCTTTCAGCATGATCTTCACCTTCCCGGCTCCCTGAATACAACTTAAAAGCTGGGACAATTCCTCCTGAACGGAAGATGTAACCGGCACGGAAGATTGGCTGATCTCCCCTTTCATTTCTGTCTTATTCTCCTTTCCCGGAATGAGCATCAGTACGATCCCCACCACAACGATCAATGCAGCAAATTTATATTTCTCCAGCTTCGGCATGATCTTTTTATTCCATCCTTTTAGGTCCATACTTGATTCTCCCGGGCGATCCCCAATGTGGTTTCCATGTACGCCGATAAACTCTGTTTCCCGTACGGGGATGCATCACCGGTCAGGTAAACCCGTTCCGGCAGAAATGACGAATCGTCCTGCAAAGTCACTTCCGCTGTCACATCCAAGGAAAGTCTAAGTGCCTCATCCAATATGTATGCCTCCAATTGCTGTTTTATGATTTGTGACATTTCCGTTTCTGATTTTCGGACACCCTCCTGCACATAGATATTCCCATCCTGAATGTAGGATTCCACATGAGCCACCAGATCCTCCATCCGAAAATCCATAACCGGGGAAAGCACTGTCACTGCCATGAACACGCCACAGATCATGTGGACGATCTTTCCCCCGGGACGATCTTTGCCAATTAAAAATCGAATCACGCCGCAGACGATCGCTGCGGCCGTGATGCTCAATAAATATCCGGTCACATCCTCCATTATGATACACCTTTCATAAAACATACTGTACTGACCAGCAGAAGAATACAGACAGTCCCCGTCATAGCCAGCAGCATGCCCATTCCGGAGGAAAAATCCGAAAGCACCTCCGATTCCCGTTTGCTGCCGAAAATGCCGCAGATGCCGGTTGTAAACTTCAGCAGCAAATACTGGACACCGATCTTCAAAAAAGGCCCTATAAATACTGCCAACACTGCTAAGATCCCGTAAACTCCAGCGGCACTTTTCATCACACCGGCACTGATCAGGATGGTTTCCGACGCATCGGAGATCACACTGCCCACCACCGGTACTGCACCGGATATAGTCAGCTTCATAGCTTTTACGGCAGAGGCATCCGCTGTACCACTGACAACACCGGTGATCCCCAAAAATCCGGAAAAACAGTAAAGGACGATCTTCAAACTCCAGGTGATCAGCCATTTGGTAAAATCCCGTAAACTTTTGATCATGGGATCTCCCACCGCACCGTGAAGGATGCCCAGGCAAAGGAAGATATAGAGCATCGGTACGATCAAAGCGGTGATCATTACCGTCAGCACCGTGCAGAAAAATGTGGTAAGGGTAAATAAAGCACCGGCACTGGTCACACCCCCCTGGGCTGCCAACGCACCGGTCATCACCGGAACCAGAAGTTTTCCGTACTCCGTCATTTCCTGAACGGTTTGTGAGCCCAACTGTATCAGGGTATTGGCAGGACTGAGTAATGTAATTCCGATCATCACCGAAGAAACCAAATGCACCACCGTTTGGGAGGAACCGGGAAAATTCTGCAAAATGGAAACCAGCATTAAAATGGCAAATACCGCCAGGCAAGCACCGGATGCCTGGTAAATTTCCGGGAGAAAGTTTTTGATCGCCACCCGGATCACATACCAAAGTCCCTCCCCAAAGGATTCCGTATCCTCCGGCATATAGGCCTCTCCTGCATCCGGTACTTTGGGAGGTTCTGTCTCCAATGCAGAAACGGAAATGGTGAACATTACCACCATGGTCATCATTAGAATCAGTCTTCTCATATACCACCCAACACCTGCTGAATCAGCTCTAAAAGTTTGGAAAACAGCGGAATACATAACCAAAGAATGACGACTGTGGATAAAATCTGAATCATTTTCCCAAGAGCCGAATTACCGGAATCAGCACAGATCATGGTGGTGATCTCACAGATCAATCCGATCCCCACTGACTTAAACAAAATTGCAAGCAATTGAGAATTGAGATTCCCCACACTTTCCAAACTGCGGATAAATTCCAATATTTTCTCAACATAGGATAATGCGGTCACGCCTACCATGAAACTGACGCAGATCACCAATAGAATGGAAAAATCTTTCCCTTCCCTGGATAGGATCAAACTGACCACCACTGCGATCAACACACCTGCCGCGGCTTTTATAAAAATATCCATCTTAAAAATCAAACAGTCGTTTTACCAGTTCAAACAGTTCGGAAATTTTCGATGCAACCAAAATCAGTACCACCACAAGTCCCGTCAGGGTGGTCATGGTGGCTTGTTCCTCTCTGCCGGATTTAGAAAGCACCTGATTGAGGATCGATACAATAATTCCCACTGCCGCTACTTTAAAAATTAAATCAATTTCCATACATCACATCAGTAAAATCACCAAAGCCGCACCGGCACAGATTCCCAAGGTCTGGTAACTGCGGATCCTCGTTTCGGCGTTCCCCATCAACTTTCCCAGTTTTATCCTGCACTCCTGGCGAACGGAATCCAGACCCTTCAACTGTCCTTGCAGGTCAAATCTGCCTAAGGTTTGTCCCAAAAGACGAATCGACTCCCGGGTCTGTGCCGGAATATCCCGAAGTTTCGCTGTCACCACGCCAACACAGCTTTTCACATCCGGGCAGATTTGATCTTCCAGCTCATTGGCCAGCATGGCAAATATTTTTCGCAGGATCCCCTCAGTTTCCGCCGCAGTCTGTCTGCACAATTCCGGCAATGGCGTCATACGAAACTGCAATTCACATTCCATATAATCCAAAGCACAGATCAGTTGTTTCAGGGTTCTTTCTTCCCTTCTGTGATTGGCGGCCATCATAAAGCCCACACCACCACAAGCAGCCACAATGCAGATCGCACCGATTATTTTGACAATCATACCGTCAAAACCTCCTCCGTCCAGGTTTTATCTTTTCTCATTACGATCAATCTTTGAAAGATCCGGTCATGCAGCAAGGGTTCATACAGTTTCCGGGAGAAAAATTCATCCCGATCTCCTGCATGGGCGGTGGCAAACAACCGGACACCGCACCGTGCTGCACGACACAGTGCCATACAGTCTGACTGCTCCGTGATCTCGTCCACCGCAACCACCGCAGGCCCCATGGTTCGTATGGCCATATCCAATCCAACGCTTTTTTTGCAACCGGATAATATATCGGTCCGTTTTCCCCGATCAAATAAAAACCTGCCCCGAACCGCAGGAAACAGCTCTCTGCGTTCATCCACCACAGTCACAGCACCATCCAAATGATCAGAGGTCTTTCGGATCAGATCCCGTAAAAAAGTGGTCTTTCCCGATCCGGGACATCCGATGATCAATACAGAATCCATCCCCTGATAGGTTTTCCCCGATACATCCCGAATCTCTTTTGCGACCCGAATACACAAGGAGGTCACCTGACTGATATTTTTCAAGGTATTGCCATCATAGCTACATTCTCCGCAAATACCGATTCTGTGTCCCCCGGGTGCGGTTATGTAGCCATCGGTCATGCTGGAAGATGTCCAGGGCGAATATTTGGTGGCCATATTCATGCAGACGGATAGATCCTCGCTTGATACATTCCGTTCCAACCACACAGACCCTCTGCCGCCTTTCAGTTCTGCCGGGTCATTCAGTCGCAACCGTATCTCCTGCAAATCTTCCGGATGGGACTTGTCCACATGATCTCTTAACCAAAACGGGAGAATATTGCATAATTCCGTGTAAAGGCTTCCCATGATTCATCACTCCTGCTTTCATACTATGCCCGTCCACTTTCGATATGCAAAAAAGAAACTGACAGCTTTCGCCGTCAGCTTCTATTGTTATTGTACAGAGAAATGATAGGGTACTCCCCCAGTCAAAACCTCCGGTTTTGACAGCCCCCTCAAAACGAGGGGGCCAAGATTTTTTTCGTAATCGGTGATTATTTTTTACCCAATTTAATTAACCGGACGATCACCGGGGATAACACCACATTGACGCCCATTTCGATCAGGAAGTTCACACCCACCAATCCCAGGATCATATATGCACCGGCGTTTTCAAAGCCTGCCGCCTGACCCCATTGGGCAATGGTAGGCAAGAAAAACAGTTGGCAACCCAACAAAAACACACCGGTGTTGACGATGGGGCAAATCACAGCAGCGGCAATCACCGCAACCACCTGATTCCATCGACTGACAAGTTTGTAAACGAAACCTGCAACCAATCCGCAGAGAGATCCTTTTAACAACACAACCAAAATGGTTGCGGCAGGATCGATCTCCATAAAAGCTGTGGCATCACCGGAAAGTAATACCGCCATACCAAAGGCAAATCCTAAGATGCCGCCTGCCTTCCAGGAATAGAGGGCAGAACCTACAACGATGGGGATGAGAACCAGGGAAATAGAAAATACGCCAAACCGGATTCCGCCTCCCAAAAACTGCAGCACCACAACGATGGCGGTAAACAAACCAATGCCTACCATACTTTTTACTTTGCTATTCAT
>JAZRRA010000066.1:0-10110 GCA_045650305.1 Faecousia sp. | reverse complement strand
TCGTGCCCAACTCCACCGGTGCTGCTAAGGCTATCGGCCTGGTTATCCCCGAGCTGAACGGCAAGCTGATCGGCGCTGCACAGCGTATCCCCACTCCCACCGGCTCCACCACCATCCTGAACGCTGTCTGCGCTAAGGCTGTCACCAAGGAAGAGATCAACGCTGCCATGAAGGCTGCTGCTACCGAGTCCTACGGCTACAACGAGGACGAGATCGTTTCTTCCGACATCATCGGCATGCGCTTCGGCTCCCTGTTCGATGCTACCCAGACCATGGTCTGCAAGCTGCCCGACGGCAAGACCCAGGTTCAGGTTGTTTCCTGGTACGACAACGAGAACTCCTATGTTTCTCAGATGTGCCGCACCATCAAGCACTTCTCCACTCTGCTGTAATTAAAAACCGCAGTTCAAAGCTCACCGCCTTTGGGCTGGGCTTTTTATTATCAGTATAGAATTAAAAATTACGATAAACGGAAATTTACCGTTCTATTGTACCCGGTATCGTACCTTTGGTGTCATCCTGAGCGACCAGCGGGAGTCGAAGGATCTTCGCACAGATTTTAACTTGACGCCATAAAAAGGATAGATTCTTCGATTCGCTACGCTCACTCAGAATGACACGGTGACCGAATGGCCACCGTGTCGATTTCGTTATACAGATTTTACGAACCGAAGGAAGGCTTCTCTTCCTTCCGGGGTACACTTGTACACACCTGCATCCTCCAAAACCTGGGAAAATACACGGCCGGTTTCCTGCAACAGAATATCCATGGTGTTTTCCGGGGTGAACAGAGTACGGGTTTTGATCTCGTCGACCCATGCAGCGTGTTTGCCCAAAACCGGATCGGCGGCAATGTCGTTACCTGCTAAAATGGCCTCTGCCAAATCGGAAAGCTCCTTTTTCAGGCGGCTGGGCAGCACCGCAAGACCCATAACCTCGATGAGGCCGATGTTTTCCTTCTTGATGTGGTGCTTGTCGGCGTGGGGGTGGAACAGACCTAAGGGGTGCTCTTCGGTGGTGCGGTTGTTCCGCAGAACCAGATCCAGCTCAAAATCTGTACCACGACGACGGGCAATGGGGGTGATGGTGTTGTGGGGCACTGTGCCGGTAAAGGCCAGAATATCTGCACTTTCATCGGAGTAGCCACGCCATGCGGACAAGATCCGATCTGCCAGTTCCGTGAGCTTTTCGGGGTCAGCGGCGGTCAGGCGGATGACACTCATGGGCCATGCCACGATACCTGCGGACACATCTTCAAAGCCGGGGAAGGAGATTTCTTTTTCCACCGGTGCAGTTTCCATGGCGAAGGTATAGTGGCCGCCCTGGAAATGCTCGTGGCTCAAAATACTGCCGCCCACAATGGGCAAATCCGCATTGGAGCCGACAAAATAGTGGGGGAATCGATCCACAAAGCTCAAAAGCTTTTCAAATGCACTGCGATCGATCTTCATCGGCACATGGTCGGAGTTGAAAACGATACAATGCTCGTTGTAGTAAACATAGGGAGAATACTGCAAACACCATTTTGTGCCGGCTACTTCGATGGGAATAATGCGATGGTTTTGACGGGCCGGATGGTTGATACGACCTGCATAACCCTCATTTTCGGTACAAAGCTGGCATTTTGGGTAACCGGATTGGGGGGCAAGCTTTGCGGCGGCAATGGCCTTGGGGTCTTTTTCCGGCTTGCTCAGATTGATGGTGATGTCAATGAGACCATAGGGACTTTGGAACTTCCAACGCATATCCTTTTCGATGCGGTAGCGGCGGATATAGTCGGTGTCACAGCTAAACTGATAGTACCAGTCGGTAGCTTTTACGGGGTCTGCGTTATAAAGCTCACGGAAGATAGCGATGACTTCCCGGGGCATGGGGGTGAGAATACCCATGATCTTAGTGTCAAACAGATCCCGGGAGGTGATGTCGTTTTCGCACAGACCTTTTTCTACGGCATAGTCCAAAATACCGGCTAAAATTTCCTCCAGCTCTTCAATCACCGGCTCTTGACTGGGCTCGTAGCTGTCAATATGTAAGACTTCCAACAGCTTGTTGGTAAGAACTGCGTGATCTTCCGGTAATGCAAGGCCTTTATTCATGGCATAACATACCAGGGATTCGATCAATGCTTCAATTTTCATAGTTTGCACCTCATTATGCATGGATATATGCTTCTACACCACCCTGGGGACGAATGGAAAGAACATGGCAAGCACCCTCACCCAGCACAGCATCGATGCCCTTGCGGAAACTGTCCAGAATATCCAGGGGGACAAAAGCCTGCACCGTACCGGCGAAACCGCCGCCGTGGACACGGTAGGCACCCTTGCCGCCTAAGTACAGCTCACACAGAGAAAGGCTCAAAGCCACATCCTGATGCTCCCGATAGCCTGCGGGGATCACATTTTGCAGATACATATAGGAAGAATAGCCGCTTTCCTTTACAAGTGCCAGGAAGGCCTCGAAATCACCGGCACGCAGTGCAGCGACCTGCTTGGGAACACGGGCATTTTCTTTATAGAAATGGTAAGCACGGAGAACGGCACGGTCACCAAACTGATCCCGAAGGGCAGCAATGGCGGCGATGAAGTCCTCTTCCGGGATCTGGGTCAGCACATCCTTGCCAAAATAGCCGCAAATGGCTTTCAGCTCCAGCGTGATAGCGGCATATTCGTCGGTCAGGTCGGCATGACTTGCCCGGGAATCGATGATGCACAGTGCATGGCCGCAGGAAGCAAAGTCAAAATCTACCTTTTCGATGACGGGGTTTTCCTTGTCATAGAAATCAATGGTGACCATGCTGCCAACGGCGGATGCCATCTGATCCATGTGGCCGCTGGGTTTGCCGAAAAAGACATTTTCCGCATACTGGCCGATCATGGCGATCTCAGGCTGGGATACCCTGCCGTCAAAGAACAGATGGTTGATGATGGTGCCGATCAAAACTTCGTAAGCGGCAGAGGAGGAAAGACCACTGCCGGGCAATACGGTAGAGGTAACATAGGCATCAAAGCCGGCTACCTGACAGCCCAACTGGCTGAAACGGGCGGCAACGCCACGAATCAGTGCCATAGTGGTGTTGATCTCATCAGCTTTGGGGGTCAGATCGGTGACATCCACCTGACAAAGGGGGTATCCCTGGGACAGAATTCGGATTACGGAAGTGCCGTTGGGGCGAACTGCCGCAACGGTGTCCAAATTGACGGCACCGGCCAGAACACGGCCTCGCTGGTGGTCAGTGTGATTGCCGCCGATCTCGGTACGACCGGGAGCAGAAAAATAGCGTGTGGGTACGCCGCCAAAGGCATCGGCAAAGCCCTGATTCAGCACGGAAACCAGGCTGCTGTCTAAAATCAATTTATCTTGAAGCATGTTACTACCTCCTAATTATGTTCCACTCTATTATACATGATTCTTCAAAAAAATAAAGCCTAAATTTTCCATGGTACGCATACGGAAGCGGCTTTATGTTTCCCGTTCCTTCTTTATGGATATAGGGGATTTCCCCCTGACTTTTTTAAACATTTTTGAAAAATTGGCTGTGTCCTCATAACCGGCAAGATGTCCTGCTTCTTTCACACTATATCCCAATCTGAGTAACCGCTCTGCCGCCTTCAGCCGTGTCCGGATCAGATATTCCTGAATGGAAACACCGGCTTCGGCCTTAAATTGCCGGGAAAGATACCTTCGATCCAAATTTAACTCCTCAGCAATTCGCTCCACACGGATAGGGTACATATAATGGCTGCGGATATAGTCTTTGATACGCCGCACCCGTGGACTTTCTTCCTGAGCATCCGCAAACAAATGGGCATACAGCTTAAAAAGCTCTCCTGCCAGCAGATATTCTACCGTTGCGGATTGAGAAGCGAGGGATTGCATATTTTGAAAATAAATTTCCGGCAGGGAGATGACTGGGGGAAGGCGTGAAAAGCTGGCAGAAAGAGATCCGTTAAAGCCAATCCAAAAATAATGCCAGGGATCCGCCTGGTCGGCCTGATATGTGGTAATTTCTTCCGGAAGGATGATAAATGCCTGACCGGCAGAAACGGGGTATTCATGACCACGGGCGTAAAATGTTCCTTTTCCCCGAAAAACATAGTGAATAAGCGTGTATTGCCGAACGGTAGGACCAAAAAGATGACCGGGAGCACAGGTTTCTTCACCGGCCAGCAGGGGATTCAGGTCCTGCAACTCCCGGTTTGTCAGCAAAAAGTTTTTCATCAAAACAGCCACACCTCCTAAAAGAATAGTTACATAATACCATAAAAACGTTACATTTCGCAATTCCAATTTTTTTCGTTATATGGCATAATTATTTCATAAAAACCCGAAAGAAGGAGAAAATATTATGAAAATTACATTTATGGGTGCAGGAAGCACCGTGTTTGTAAAAAATGTATTAGGTGACACAATGCTCTGTGAGGCTCTGCGGGATGCAGAATTTGCTCTTTATGATATTGATGCACAGCGGCTTGAGGATTCCCGGCTGGTTATTGAATCCATGAATCGCTCTATCAATCAGGGAAAGGCGAAGATCAGTGCCTATCTGGGCGTGGAGAACCGCAAGGCGGCACTGCGAGGGGCAAACTTTGTGATCTGTGCCATACAGGTTGGCGGCTACGAGCCTTGTACGGTGATTGATTTTGAGATCCCCAAACGATACGGTTTGCGGCAGACGATTGGCGATACATTGGGTATTGGCGGCATTTTCCGTGCGTTACGCACCATTCCTGTGCTTCGTGATTTTGCTCGGGATATGGAGCAGGTATGTCCCAACGCCTGGCTTCTCAATTATGCCAATCCCATGGCAATGCTGACCGGCTATGTGCTGCGGCATACCGGCGTCAAGGCGGTCGGCCTTTGCCACAGCGTGCAGGTTTGTGCCCCTACCTTGCTGAAGGATCTGGGTATGGAGCAATATGTGGAAGATCATATCGCCCATATTGCCGGCATTAACCACATGGCATGGCTGCTTTCTCTGAAGGACCGTCAGGGAAATGACCTTTACGAAGAGGTCCGTCGCAGAGCAAAAGCGAAAAATGCATCAGAAAAGCATTATGACATGGTTCGTTACGACTATATTGACAAATTGGGCTACTACTGCACCGAATCCAGTGAGCATAATGCAGAGTATAATCCTTTCTACATAAAACCGGGTCGGGAGGATTTGATCGAAAAATTCAATATTCCCCTGGATGAGTACCCCAGACGCTGTATCAATCAGATTAGCAACTGGACAAAGCAAAGAGAGGAACTGATGAGCAGCCATGCATTGGAGCATAGCCGCAGTAAGGAGTATGCTTCCCATATTATGGAAGCCATCGTTACCGACACCCCCTATACCATCGGCGGCAATGTGATCAATAACGGACTGATCTCCAATCTTCCCAGGGAAGCCTGCGTGGAAGTACCCTGCCTTGTGGATGCCAAGGGAATTACGCCCTGCTATGTAGGCGATTTGCCACTGCAACTGGCGGCAATGAATTCTACCAATATCTATCCCCAGCTTTTGACCATCGAGGCTGCCCGTACCGGCAAGCGGGATCTGATCTACCAAGCGGCTATGATGGACCCCCATACCGGGGCTCAGCTTTCCACCGATGAGATCGTTTCTCTGTGCAATGACCTGATCCTTGCCCATACGGATGCCGGATTCCCCATATAATGTAAAGCACCGAATCTGCAAAAGTAGATTCGGTGCTTTTTGAAAATCAATCCAATGGGGCATCTAAAAAAGCGGCAATGCTTTGGGCGATGGTACATTCGCCGGTGAAAGGGCAGCTTTCGTAGGAGCAATCCACATCGGTGAGGTGGCTGTTTTCCTTCACCACGCATACCATGCGACTGCAATCGATGGTGCGGCAGTAACCGCTGTAAAATTTCTCTTGTTCCATATTATTCCTCCAAAATGGCAAAGCCCATGGGGGAGAGGTGATTGCCGGTCAGTCCCCGGCTGTACAGCACTGTATTACCGGGAATTTCCCAGGTTTTCTCACTGTGATTACAGCAGATCAAAAGGGACTTGTCTTCTGTGCGGCGGCGGAATAACAGTCTGCCCTCTGCGGCTTGCAAAAACGCGGTATCGCCCATGGAAAGGGCAGGATGTTTTTTTAGGTTGCCCAAGGTACGGAAATGCTCCAAAAGGGAGGGATTTTCCTTGCCCCAGGGGTAGGTGCGACGGTTAAAGGGGTCTTTGCATCCTTCCATACCGGCTTCGTCACCATAGTAAAGACTGGGACTGCCGGGGAGGGTATACTGCAAAACAGAGGCCAAATACAGCCGCATTAGGGCAAGCTCCTTTTGCTCCGGCGAAAGATGGTGGGCGGCCATTTCTTCCCGACTTCCGCTAAAATCATCCACCAGAGCGGTGAGGATTCTGGGGGTGTCATGGGTACCAAGCAAATTCATATTGCAGTGGATGACCTGGGGAGGATAGTTTTCCAAAATGGTCATGACCGTATCTTTCAGGCCTTTGCCGTCGTCAATACCCTTTAGATACTGCAAAATAGCGGTGCGGAAGGGATAATTCATCACAGAATCCAGTGTGCCGTCCACAAAGTAGCGACGACGGACACCATAAGCTTCCTTGTTGGAGGCATCTTCCCAAACTTCTCCCAAAAGGAGTGCGTCAGGGCGAATCTGACGAATCCGCTTTTTCAGCATATCCATAAATTCATTGGGAAGCTCATCGGCTACATCCAAACGGAAACCGTCACAACCCTGTTCCAGCCAATATGCTACCACAGAATCCTGATTTTCAATGATATAATCCACAAAAGCCGGATCCAGTTTTTTTACTGTGGGTAAGGTGTCGAAATTCCACCAGCAGTGATAGCTGTCCGGGTACTGATAAAAGGTAAACCAGCTGTAAAAAGGGGAGTCGGGGGACTGATATGCACCTACGGAAGGGAATGTTCCGGCTTTGTTAAAATACAAGCTGTCGGAGCCGGTATGGGAGTAAACGCCGTCTAAAATGACTTTGATACCTCTTTCGTGGGCGGCCTGACACAGAAGGCGAAAATCCTCCACTGTACCCAGCATGGGGTCGGGGGTTTTATAGTCGCCGGTATCATAGCGATGGGAGGAAAAACTTTTGCTGATGGGATTTAAATATAAAATAGTCGTGCCTAAGGAGGCAATATAGTCCATTTTTTCGGTGATGCCCCGGAAATTACCGCCGTAAAAGTCGTTATTTAGCACAAGACCTTCCGGGGTAGGCTGCCACTGCACTTCCTCGTTCCAATGTTCATGAACGGTGTAAGGTTGCAGTTTGCCCGTTAGGTCACATTCACCGCTTTTGGCAAAACGGTCGGGAAATACTTGATATATAACAGCACCGTTTGCCCATTGGGGCGTGGTAAAGTCCTTTGGGGTGCAGGTCAGTTGCCATTGGTCACCGGCTTCCATATTGGTGTCGTCGCCGTATTTGAAAAGACGGAAGGAACTGTCTTTTTTGGTGATCACGAAATGGTAGAAATAAAGTGCGGCATGGTCAAGAGAAAAACTGCCGCTGAAAATGTCATAAGCCCCTTGTGTTTCCTTATCCGGCATGGGGACGATCACTTGTTTGCTGCCGTCATCCGGGGTAAGCACACAGTGGCAGCTCACAGTTCCCACATTGGAGGGGATGTGAATGTGCAGTGTGCAATTCTGCCCCTGGGATAAAGTGCCGAAAGGCTCTTTGAACATGGTCTTTTTGGAATCAAATAAAATACGCATATCATGCTCCTGGAAGTATCGTATTATGGGCATCCCTATTTTACCACAAAAATTTTGGGATGTAAATTGAAAAAAGCTGTAATCCATAGGATCACAGCTTTTTGCTTATTTATCCAAATGCACATTCAGGTGGGGATAGGTCATGGAGATACCTTTTTCCCGGAATATGGTGCGAATATTCTTATGCACTTCGTGAAGTGTGCCAACATAGGTGCTTGCACCGGTCCAAACCTGCAGAATATACCCGATGGTGCTGTCGTTGTAGGCAGCGATGGCGGCATAGGGGGCAGGATCTTCCATAGCAGTGGGAACTTTTGCGGCCTCTTTCAGTGCTTCGATGACCAATTCCGGGTCGTCGTTGTAGGAAACCTGAATGGTGATGTCCACACGACGGGTGCCATCCACGGTAAAATTGATGATTTGGGCGGAAACCACAGAGCTGTTTGGCATGGAAATGGTTTTACGATCCGGGCTTAACAGTTTGGTATAGGTCAGTCCGATCTGCTGGACAGTACCACATTGTCCTCCAATCTCCACATAGTCGCCGATTTGGAAAGGCTTGGTGTACAGCAAGGTAAATCCGCCGATCAGGTTGGTCAGGGCATCCTGCACCGAGAGAGAAAGTGCCAAAGTCAGTACGCTGGCCAGTGCAACCACGCCGGAAACATCGATTCCCAAAGAGGAGGCGGAAATCAGCAGAACCAATAGGATCATGGCGATCCGGATCACCGAGGTGACTAAGGTCACTGCTGCCTTTTCCAGCTTGGAACGGGAAAAGGCCTTATTCAGGATCCGCATCACGATCTTGATTACCAATATTCCGATCACCAAAATGAACAGAGCAGGCAATAAATGATAGAGGGTATAGTTGGATGCGGAATGGAGAAGATTGTTGAAAAATGTCAAGGTAAAAAACATCCTTTCTTGCGATTTCACCCATTATATCCCAAAACAATAAAGAGTGCAAGGGTAAAATGGAAAACCCGACACCGTTGAGCAGACGGTATCGGGCCCCATGAAAAGAGAGATAAGAAAATGAAAAGGAGAGTTTAAATGGATTGCTCTGCTATTATAACATTGTTAAAAACAAATTACAAGAGGGTGATTATAGAAAAAATATGAACAATGTAGAAAAAATGTGTGTCAAATTGTATATAATAAACAAATAATAGAAAAAAGGAGCAAAAAAAGGAAAAGAAATTCATTTTTTCTTTACGAAACTCCTGCCAGATGGTATACTGTAACAAAGAAAAGAAAGGAGTCTGAACCATGAACCAGAAGAAATGGATCGCCGTTGGATGCGGTGCTGCATTGATCCTGCTTGCCGTGATTTTGGCTTTTTCCCTTCGGCCCAAAATGGTAGATGCCGATATTGTAGGCTTGTGCTATCGGGAAAAAACGACCCAAACCGGCCTGGAAACCCGTTTGAAGGAGAAGGGATTGCAGGTTGTGGTGGTGGATGCAGACGGTGATCAGGCAAAGCAACTTCAGCAGATCAGTCAAATGAAGGAAAAAGGCTGTGACAGCCTGATCGTTGAACCGGTGATGTTGGATGCAGCAGGAGAATTGTTGCAGGCGATCCAGACAACCGGCCTGCCGGCGGTGCTGATCGATCGGGAATTGGATACGGCGTTGCTGTCGGCATATCCCCGTATTGCCTATGTGGGTACGCGTTCTGCCTCCCGGGGAGAGATCCAGGGACAGATGGCTTTGGGACTTCCCAATAGCGGCGACTTGAATGAAGACGGAATTTTATCTTATATGCTTTTGCGTGGCCCGGAGGATCATGTGGAAGCAGTTGCCTGCACAACGGCTTTGGAAACTGCATTGGCTGCCGGTTCTCTGGAAACGGAGTGTCTGAGTACTGTGTATGGTGACTGGACAAAAGAAAGCGGAAAGACCTTGACCGCGGCGGAGATCGCCACATTTGGTAAGGATATTGAGGTGATCTTTTGCGGCAATGACCAGATGGCACTGGGGGCTTTCGCGGCCATTACCGACGGTGGTCGCACCGTTGGTAAGGATATTTATCTGTACGGCATGAATGGTGACAGCGAGGCGAAAGCTGCGGTGGAAAGCGGCACGCTTTCCGGCACTGTCTTTACCGATCCGATAGCTTATGAAACAGCGGTGGTGGATACGGTGCTAAACCAGATCAAAAATCAGCCCTTTACCCAAATTCAAATCATTCCCTATTTGCCCGTTACCGGCAAGAAGGGATAAAACAGGGTTTGTCCTGCGTGTCAGCTTTTTGGGAGGCGAAACGCCTCCCCTACATATGGAATTATATTTTGTATAAAAAAAGAGTACCGATGTTCATCGGTACTCTATTTTTTAAGACTTTATTAGCCTTCTGCCTTCATCTGAGCGAAGCACTCGCTGCAGAATACG
>JAZRRA010000065.1:0-2509 GCA_045650305.1 Faecousia sp. | reverse complement strand
GGATTGACGATGCAGCTGATCAACGGTCAGATAAAGCCCGAGATTGGATATCACATAAGAGCAGACCATCAAAGAAAAGGCTATGCAACAGAGGCCGCAATCGCAGTGAGAAACTGGACGTTCAGCAACACGCCGTTTTGTATTGTTTACTCCTATATGAAACATACAAATTTACCATCGATGAAAACTGCAATTGCTTATGGGTGTAAACAAGTGGATGCCTTTGAGGATGAGATGAAGGAAATCACAAAGGTATTTGCAATTTCAAGAGATGAGTGGAACCGTATGTAACTTCATTTTTGAAATGTTGCGGGGCTGTTTTACTCCTGAAACGGTTAAACCTGTTATTGTTGGATGATATATGCTATAATAAAAAGACTGAAAATAAGGCGGTACTTCAAAATGAAAAAAGGTATATTGGCACTTCTCGTTGTTTGCTTATGCTGGAATCTGGCCGGTTGCGGAACGCAATACGAAGACACCAACGGTGCTGATAATTTTGCCTTGCAGACAATTACAGACCAGAATATCATCCATCTTGATACTGGTGCTTCCGGATTGAGTTATACCGAAAAAAATCTGCTGGGTGTTATTTCCAGCTCCGAGTATTCTTCCGGAAATTTTAACGGTGTTGAGCAGCTCTATCTCACCAATTTCCTGCTGCCGTCCGATATTGAAATTTATATTGGCCACATGAATGTGAAGCAGGGCAACTTCAAATTGGTCGTGATTAACAACGATGAGATCATCCACGAATTTGCGCTTGATACCTTTGGCGAAACCTTCCGTTTTGAAAATTTAAAGGGGACATTTTCCGTCCATGTCGCTGGCGAGAGCGCAGCCTTTGCGTTTCATATTGACATTTGGTAAGAATTACATATGGTCTAACAAGTCAAGGTCGGCCGTGTGCGAAAATATGCCAACGGCTGTACGAAGATTTTACAAAAAAGAGGGTTTGCTCTGCTGAAAACCGACGGAACACGGTTGTGCTTGGTCAAACAAGCCGATAAACAGAATCAATTAAAAGATGACGGTGAGTTGGTATGCGAACAACAAAAGTGAAAGTCGTGCCCTATGATAAGGCGTGGAAATTCGATTTTGAAGAGATCAGGAAGGAAATTGAAGCCGCCATCGGTGATCTGATCGTGGGGATTGAACACGTCGGCAGTACCGCGGTTAAAGGATTGTCTGCCAAGCCTTGTATTGATATGGATGTGATCATCGCGGATTACACGGTATTTGATGCTGTCGTTGAAAAACTGGCAGCCATCGGATATATTCACGAAGGAGATCTTGGCATCAAGGGGAGAGAGGCGTTTCGGTATACCAATAAGCCGCATTTGAAAAACCACCATTTGTATGTGTGTCCGCAGGATTCCGAGGAGCTGCATCGTCATGTGACCTTCAGAGACTTCCTGAGAAGGAATCCGGAGGCAGTTGCGAAGTACAGTTTGGTGAAAGAAACTGCCGCACAGCTGTTTCCGGACGATATTGATCAATACATAGAATACAAATCACCCTGTATTGAAGAATTATATATGCTGTGTGGTTTGCGCTAAAGATAGGGACAGACAATGACAGATCATGAACATACATGGGACAAGCGCCTGCAGATCAACACGATCGGCCGGGATGAAGAAAACGCGGACCAGTATCGCTACCCCTACGAGCCCACGCCCTACACCGTTCTGGAGCGTTTGGCAAAACAGGGCCGTATCGGTGAAAACGACGTGATGCTGGACTATGGCTGCGGCAAGGGCCGGGTGGATTTTTTCCTGTCTCATCAGGCGAAGGCAACTACCATCGGCATTGAATACGATGAGCGGATCTATATGAGCGCCATGAAAAACCAAAAAACTGCCGCGTCGCGGGCAAAGGCACAGTTTGTACTGGCCAGAGCAGAAGCCTATGAAGTGCCGTGGACCGTCAATCGGTGCTATTTTTTTAACCCGTTTTCGGTGGAGATCCTTCATAAAGTGATGGCAAGGATTCTGGCATCTTATTACGAGAACCCAAGGGAAGTGCTCCTGTTCTTTTATTATCCGTCGGCGGAGTATCTGTCCTATCTGATGACGGTGGGTGAACTGGAATTTTACGATGAAATCGATTGCCGCGACCTGTTTGCAGGAAACAACCCGCGGGAACGGATTGTGGTGTTTTCGCTGCCGTGTTATCAATAGGGGATAAGCCTTAAAACCGAGCAAAGGAGCTACTGTATGCAGTTGAATTTGAAAGATAAAGTGGTGGTCATCACCGGCGGTGCCCACGGCATTGGTCTTTGTGCCGCCGAGGAATTCCGGAAATACGGTGCCCATGTCTGTGTGATGGATCGCGCCGAGGGCGATCACTTTGTGGGAGATATCGGAAACAAGGAGCAGTTGGAAGGGTTTGCCCAAAGGGTGATCGAACGATACGGCAGGGTGGACGTACTGGTGAACAATGCGCCGCCCCAGATGCACGGCATTGACAACTGCACCTGGGAACAGTTTCAAACGGCTCTGAATGTGGG
>JAZRRA010000064.1:0-3542 GCA_045650305.1 Faecousia sp. | reverse complement strand
GGTTACGTAAAGAAATATCTGCAGGAGCGCAGCAAAACTGCCCCTGCTGCAGAGATCGGCCGTTTGGCTTCCGGTTGTGTAGGTGTGCGCCGTACCACCGGTCAGCACCCCGGCGGCCTGGTGGTTATCCCTCAGGAGAATGAGATTTGGGATTTCTGTCCTGTGCAGCATCCTGCCGATGACCCCAATTCCGACCAGATTACCACCCATTTTGAATATCACTCCATGGAAGAAAACCTCCTGAAATTAGATATGCTGGGTCATGATGACCCGACTATGATCCGCATGATGGAGGATGTTACCGGAGTGGATGCCAAGACGATTCCTTTGGATGATATGAATACTATGTCTATTTTTACATCCTCCAAGGTTTTAGGTTATGAAAATGACCCCATTTTAGGGCCTACCGATGCGGTGGCTGGGCCGGAGTCTAATACCCGGTTTACCCGTGGCGTGTTGCTGGATACAAAGCCGGAGAAGTTTGACTTTTTGGTGCGTATTTCCGGTTATACCCACGGTACGGATGTGTGGCTGGGTAATGCAAAGGACCTGATCGTTTCCGGTGTTGCCCGGGTGGATCAGACAATTGGCTGTCGTGACGATATTATGATTTATTTGATTTCCTGCGGCTTGCCGGAAAAGAGAGCCTTTAAAATTATGGAGTCTGTTCGTAAGGGTAAAGGACTTCCTGACGGTGCCGAACAAGAAATGAAGGATGCCGGCGTACCGGAGTGGTATATCGGATCTTGTAAGAAGATCAAATATCTGTTCCCGAAGGCTCACGCAGTTGCCTATGTTATGATGGCATTCCGTATTGCCTGGTTTAAGGTCTATCATCCTCTGGCGTTTTATGCGGCCTATTTCTACCGTCGCAGTCAAAAGGGTGGCTTTGATGTTACCATGATGACCGGTGGTTTGGAGATGGTTAAGGCCAATATCAAGGCCATCGACGGCAATGAAGATGCCACCAATAAGGATGAAGATCTTTTGACCACATTGGAAGTGGCATACGAGTATTACCTCCGTGGTTTTGAATTTTTGCCCATTGATCTTTATAAGAGCCATGCAACCAAATTCCTGATCGAAGATGGCAAATTGCGGCCGCCCTTTGTGTCCATCTCCGGTTTGGGTGAAAGTGCCGCCTGGGATTTGATGGAGAGCAGAGAAGGAAAGAACTTTATTTCCATCGAAGAAGTTGCACTGGCTTGCAGTAAGGTATCCAAGACCCATATTCAAATGCTGAAAGATGCCGGTGCGTTTGGTGACCTTCCGGAAACCAGCCAGGTCAGTTTGTTTTAAGGAGTGTAAGCTATGGTCAGTCAAGTGATATATCTGAAAGAACGGTACTCGTTTTTAGGAGAACATGGAAATGATCCTGATGTTACCGTGTATTTACCCGATCCCATGTGGGAAATGAATCGAGAGGATAGAAAAAGTCCCTGCCTTGTGATCTGCCCCGGTGGCGGTTACGGCATGGTCAGTCAACGGGAAGGGGAGCCAATTGCTTTTCATTTCCTGCTGGATGGATACAATGTTTTTGTTCTTCGTTATAGTGTGGCACCAAACCGTTTTCCGACCCAAATTCGGGAAGTTGCGGCAGTTATGGAACTGATCTATGAAAATGCGGAATTGTGGCATTGTGATACAAGCCGGATCGCGATTTTAGGCTTTTCTGCAGGAGGTCATTTGGCTGCACATTATTCTACCTGCTACGACATCCCGGAGGTGCGTCAGGTGTTCCCGGACAGTAAACCGGTGCAGGCTTCGATTTTGTGCTATCCGGTAATCTCCGCTGACCCTGAATTTGGTCATTTGGGTTCCTTCCGGAATCTTTTGGGTGTGGAAGAATTGTCAAAGCAGCAGGAAGAAAAATTCTCCTGCGACCGCCTCGTAACAGATCATACGCCCCCTGCATTTTTGTGGCATACCGCTGCTGACAGCGTTGTTCCCGTTGCAAATTCTTTGGTCTATGCCCGTGCATTGGCAGATCATAAGATTCCCTTTGGGCTTCATATCTATCCCTACGGAAATCATGGACTTGCCACGGTGGACGGTGAAACCAACGACGAGCTGCCGGAGAATGTATGCATGGCACAATCCTGGCTGAATGATGCCAAAAAGTGGCTGAATGTAATCTGGCAATAAAAGGTTCTATGTCAATAGTTGGGGTAGAGCCAAAAAAGAATGACTTTAGATCGTGTCGGAGTAGTTACTCCGGCACGATTTCATATTTTCTCAAAGAAATGCTTGCCGCAGTCGCAGCGATAAGGTTGCTTCCGAAGGTGCAAAAAAGGTATCTGTGGATAGTGGAACATGTATTATAGAACCTGATTGCATGAAAAGGGGAGAGGGTGTCCACCGTGGACGGCTTATCGTTTTTCCTGCGTGGGAATACCAAAAAAAGATGCATATTTTCTTTGAATATCTGAAAAAATAAGCGGATTTTTGTTGACAATTTCAAAAATCAAGTTATAATAGGTAACTGTATGGACATTCATAATTGCACAACTATGGCATCCTTTGAGGTGCGGGCAGAGACCATTCACTGTAAGATGGTTGTTGGAGCCAAACAATTGCGTAAAGCATTGGTTTCAGGCAAAGCCCGTCGGGTCTATTTGGCACAAAATGCCGACCCTGCCATGACCGAGCCAATTGAGGCTCTTTGCCGGCAAAACGGAATATCCTATGCCTGGGTCAAATCTATGAAGGATTTGGGCGAGGCGGTAGGAATCGAAGTCGGTGCTGCCGCAGCCGCTGCTGTGGAAAAACCTTGATTCTGACGGCAAATGCCGTAGAATAAGCATCCGCCGTAAGGCGAGAATTGAAGAAAGGAGAAAATAAATGCCTACTTTTAATCAGCTTGTGAAAAATGGCCGTAAGCAGGTCACCTACAAGTCCACCGCTCCTGCTCTGCAGAGAGGTTTGAACACTCTGGAGAACAAGGCTACCAATCTGCCTTCCCCTCAGAAGCGTGGCGTATGTACTGCTGTTCGTACCACCAGCCCCAAGAAGCCCAACTCCGCTCTGCGTAAGATCGCCCGTGTGCGTCTGACCAACGGTATGGAAGTTTCTGCTTATATCCCTGGTGTCGGCCACAACCTGCAGGAGCACTCTGTTGTTCTGATCCGTGGCGGTCGTGTAAAGGACCTTCCCGGTGTGCGTTACCACATTATCCGTGGTACTCTGGATACCCAGGGCGTACAGAACCGTATGCAGTCCCGCTCCAAGTATGGTGCAAAGCGTCCCAAGGCCGGTAAGAAGTAATCTTCTGATCGCCAACTCAATTTGAATTATTCCCAAGCCCTTTCGCAAGGCTTTGCCTTGCCAAGATGGTTTTTTATATATGAAAACCTCTGGCCAGGCACAACGAAGGTATTTACTTTCGAGTACCGATGAAATCATTTTTAATATGAAGGAGGGAAGCAAAGTGCCCAGAAGAGGTAATGTTCCCAAGAGAGAGGTCCTGCCGGATCCTCAGTATAATTCCGTTCTGGTTACCAAGCTCGTAAACAGCGTCATGCTGGATGGCAAGAAGGGTGTTG
>JAZRRA010000063.1:0-1613 GCA_045650305.1 Faecousia sp. | reverse complement strand
CGTGTCTTCATCACAGCTTTTATGGAGAAAATGTAGCATAAAAAACGCTCTTTGTCAATCCCCGGGGAGGGAAAATCCCTAAAAATGGGCAGTTTTTGGTTACCATAACAGAAAAATTTTTTCCATAACGCTTGCTTGCGTAATCATCGTCATTATGTTAACAAAATGTCATTGTTTTACCATATCTTGTGTAAGTTTCGTGCAAAAAACGATATATTTCGGTTTTGGGTTAAAATAATATTTTTGGTGATTTTTTGTAAAAAGTTGTAGAACTATCAGATTTCAACTAAAATACTTGACTTTTTATGAAAAAATGTTATAATACACAAAGTTTGCGTGCATACACTGTTTTGTAACCTTTTGATACCAATTGAAATTGGTGCTTGTTTTACTTTTAATCATTCGTGAAAGGAGGTACATTCTATGCTGGAATGTAATCGTTTGGTCACCCGGGCGATGTCAAGACCTATGCGTCTTGTTGCGTTGCTTCTGCCGGTGATCTGTATCGTCTTACTGCTGAGTCAGACTGTATTCGCAAAGAATACTTATCTGATCAATGACAGCGGCAAGGTCGTGATCCACACCACTTATGCAACGGATCCCGCCGAAGTTCTGGACGAAGCCGGTTTGGAACTTGGTGAGGATGATACCTTCGTAACGCAGTCCACATTGGGTGTTTCTGAAATCACCGTACAACGCAAGCAATCTGTTACCGTTAACTACGGCGGCAGTGTTCTGGATGTGGTCAGCTACGGTGAGACTGTGGAATCTTTGCTGGAGCGGTTGGATCTGATTCTGACCAATGAGGATGTGGTTTCCGTACCCCTGAACTCCCAGACCTTTGACGGTCTGAACATTTCCATCTCTCGCAGCGTTGAGGTGGAGGAGACCTACACCACCATCATTCCCTTTGAAATCACCTATTGCGACGAACCCACCCTACCCAAGGGCGAGGAAGTCGTGCGGACGGAGGGCGTGAACGGCCAGATGCTGTGCAAGGCCAATGTGGTTTATGTCGGCGGCGAAGAAGTAAGCCGTACCGTCACCAGCGAGGAAGTGACGGTTCAGCCCATCAATGCCGTGATCGCCGTGGGAACCGGAAAATCCGTGAAGCCCCACAGTAACGACCTGCCTGCCTCTCTGATCCGTCCTCAGTTTACCGGTGAGCCCATCATCGGTGACGGCTATATCATCACCCCCGACGGAGAATATCTGACCTACACCCATAAGGATCAGTTTAAGGCAACGGCCTACAACAATCTGGATCCCGGCTGTACAGAGTACAACTTCATCGGCACAAAGTGCCGCGTGGGAGCCATTGCAGTGGATCCTACGGTGATTCCCTACGGCACCCGGATGTTCATTGTAACCAATGATGGCAAATATGTCTACGGCATCGCCACCGCAGAGGACTGCGGCAGTGCCATCAAGGGCAAACGCGTTGATCTGTATTTCGATACCGTGGCTGAGTGCAATCGTTTCGGTATTCGCAATTGCACGATCTATTTCCTGGGATAATGGTTGCAAATCCGCCTTTCTTTTGGTATACTACCGGAAGAAAGGCGGTCTTTTTATGATCAATGTTTGTGATATTCAGGTGATGAAACCCTTGC
>JAZRRA010000062.1:0-2092 GCA_045650305.1 Faecousia sp. | reverse complement strand
CAAACCATTCTGATTATGGGTCTGGGTCTGGTCGCTTTCGTGGTGGACACCTTCGGTGGCATCATGATCGCCAAGATTATGAACATCTTCCTGCCCGTGGGCAAGAAGATCAATCCCATGATTGGTGCAGCCGGTATTTCCGCATTCCCCATGTCCGCCCGCGTTGTCCATAAGATGGGTCTGGAAGAAGACAATTCCAACTTCCTGCTGATGCATTCCATCGGTGTTAACGTTTCCGGTCAGATTGCATCCGTCATTGCCGGTGGTCTAATTCTGGCACTGGTCAAGAGCCAGCTGGGACTGTAATAGGAGGTTACTATGAACGAGATTGCAATTAAAATCGGAACCGCTGTGGCTCAGTTCTTCCTGGGCATCGACACCGCCGCATTGCTCAACGCCCTCTCCATTGTAGGTATTGGCATGCTGGGTATCTTCACCGTCACGCTGGTGATTATCGGCGTGGTCACGCTGTTGAACAAGCTGGGTTCTAAGTAAATAAATACGGGCCTGTGGTCAACGCCACAGGCCCATTCATTATATATTTTTCGGCAGATTGGAACACAGTTCTCCAAGGAAATCGCAAGTCCCCCGTTCTGCCTCCCGGAATGCACCGTCGTACTCATAGACTGTGACAGAAGCATTGGGCACCCAGGATATCTTCTGTGCTCCGTCCACCGAGCCGCAGTGGATATAACTTTCCATCATCCGGATGGGTATCGCATGGCATACCAGGCAAATCGTTTCTTCCGGTATTTCCAAAACCTTTTTGAAAAACGCCGTCACCCGATTATACAATTCTTCGCAGGTCTCACCGCCCTCAGGGGTGGCTTTTCCGATATCCGTTCTCCAAACCCCATAGGTTTGGGGATATTTTTCTGCGATTTCTTCAAAAGTCAAACCTTGCCAAAGGCCGGAGTTGATCTCCATCAGTTCATCCCGTTTTTCCATGGGACAGTTCTGTCTCAATGCAATGGCCTGTGCCGTCTCCACAGCTCTTTGCAGAGAACTGGCGTAGATCTTGTCGATCTGATATTGATCCAAATACCGTGCCATCCGCCGGGCCTGTTCCCTGCCGTCTTCTGTCAGCTGTGCATCCAGCTGGCCGGTGAATGTCTTTTTCACGTTGCTTTCGCTCTGCCCATGGCGTACCATAATAATTCTTTTCATAGCAAGGCTCCTACTGTAAACTCTTGACTTATTATACCGCAAACCGTATAATAAAGCAATCGGAAAAGAAAAAGCGGGTGCATTTATGATAAAACTGTGTATTTTTGACCTGGACGGTACCGTTTTGGATACCGTACATACCATTGCCTACTACGGCAATTACGCTCTCCAAAAGAATGGCATTGAACCCATTGATGACGAAGAATACAAATATTTCGCCGGCAACGGTGCTGTGAATCTGATCAAGCGGGCACTGCGTTTTCGGGGTTGTCTGACAGATGAAATCTTCCAGAAGGTCTTCGCTGACTATAACGCCGCTTACAACGCAAACACTTCCTATCTCACCGCCCCGTTTGACGGAATCCGGGAGACATTGGATACCATCAAAGCCCAGGGTATCAAAATGGTGATCCTGTCCAACAAGCCCCATTTTGCCACCTGTGGTGTAATCACATCCCTGTTTGGCGAAGACTATTTTGACTGTGTCTACGGTCAGCGAGAAGATGTGCCCATCAAGCCCGATCCGACGGCTGTTTATGGTATTATGGAAGAATGCAACGCCAAAGCAGAAGAGTGCCTTTATATTGGTGACACCGGCACGGATATGAAAACAGGCAAAAACGCCGGTCTGTACACCGTCGGCGTTCTGTGGGGATTCCGTGGCAAGGACGAACTGCTGGAAAGCGGTGCGGATGTGATTATTGAAAAACCCATGGAACTATTGGACTGCATTGAGGCAAAGAAAGGTTGATAGATCATGAACCAAATTTATATTCCTGAGGGTTATTGCCCGGTGCTGGATGCTTACGACACCCAGCGGGCAATTGCCTATATCAAAAGGACTTTTCAAGAGGAATTTGCCAATGCACAGCATTTGAAGCGTGTGTCCGCTCCCCTCTTTGTTACAGAAGAATCCGGTTTGAAC
>JAZRRA010000061.1:0-5672 GCA_045650305.1 Faecousia sp. | reverse complement strand
GGGCAATTTCCTCTGCAACCGCAACCGCAGATTCTGCCGCCTGCTGGGCTGTGACCTTCTCCTTAATTTCAGGCTTTTCCACCTTCTTTTCCGGTGCAGGCTTTTTCTCCGGAGCAGGCACATACCGGGTAGCAGGTACATTTTCCGGCTTCAATTCCGGCATATTTTCAGGGAAATCATCCTCGATACGACGGAAGGTTTCCGTAATGATCTCCGGTTCGGGAATGGGTGCAGGTGCAGCCGCTTCATCGTCAACAGCCGCCGCAACGGGAGCTTCAATATCCGATTCGATCTGCTTCATAATGGCAGATACCTTGGATTCTTTCGTTTTCTTGGGACGATCTTCCTTCTGCACCGTCATAGCTTCGGCAATTGTCTCTGCCTGAGCTTCTTCCTCATCCATAAATTCCAGCTCATACTGGCGACGAGCCTCCATACGGGCTCTTCTTCTTTTCTTTCTTGCAATACTCTTATCGGTAAAGTGGTTCACAACCACCGCCGCAGGCTCTTGCTTAGGCAGTTTTTCCTCTTCTTCCTCATCCCTGGGACGATCCTGGAAAGCCCGGACAATACTGGCAATGGTGATCTGCATAGCACCCAGCAGGGTCAAAATCGCCGCAACGATCAAAATAATATAACTAAGTACCACATCACACAGATATTTCAGCAGCATGGTCACACTGCCGCACAGCAAACCGCCGGTCGTACCCTGGATGCCACCGGAATACAAAAAGCCAAACAATCCACCATTAAAAGGCTTTTCTTCCGTAAACACAGCCAAATGGTAGATACAGCCGCAGATAAACACAAAGCAGAACAGACACACTGTCCGCATGATCACAGGCCGCTCACCACTGAAGGCATGGATGAAAAAGGCATACAAAAATGCAAGGATCAAAACCGCATAGCCTACCTGACCGATGATACCCCGAATAAAACCGGATACCAAATTGGTTAGGGCTCCGTCGTTTGCAAAGAACATGAACAGAGAAAAGACAAAGCTTGCGAAGAATATGAGGGACGAGATGACACGAATCGGCATCTGTCTTTTCGGCTGTGCCTCCTGCTCCTTTGCAGCGGGGGTGCGACCGGAATTGGATTTGGTTTTCTTTTTAGAACGGGATGCCGATTCCAACTGTTCGGCCCGTGATTTTTTCTTCTGTGCCATAGATTTCTCCTTTTACAAACTCAACAATCGTTATGCATTCAGATAGAGGATGAAGGCAAGCAATGCCACACCCCAGCAGTAAAATCCGAAGCCGGAAAATCCGACTCGAACCGTCCAAAACCGCATCAGATAAATTCCTGCCAACGCAGTCCCAAACGCTCCGACTGCAGAAATAAAATATCCCAAAAATGCCATAAATGTGACCGAACCAAAACCGGTAGAGATTGCCCCAAACAGATCAAGCAGGATCCATAGAACAATGGCAGGAATGGAGATCAGCAAAATCCAGTTATAGGCTTTTTCCTTATGGGCTCCCTGGGAAATCAAGCAGGACATTGCCGCTCCCACGCGGGAGATGCCCGGGATCATACCCAAGCCTGCACAAAGACCTAAAACAATAGCGTTCAGAGAACTCATTTTACTGCCGTCTTTATTGCCGTGGGGCAAATGATTTGGAATATACACGATGGCACCGTTCATGGCAAAAACCAAAGCAAGGAGTGCAAGGCTATTGGAAACAGCCTGAAATACCCCATAAAACAGCATACATAAAAGCATTACAATTGCGGCCGTGCGGATCAGGCGGTAATCATAAAGGCTTTGTTTGTCTGCCGGTCGTCCCCTTCTTTGATGACGATTTTTCCGCTGGCGTTGCAGTTTTACCATATATGTACCGCAACTGACGATGATCGCTACCAAGCAGGCAACCCTTATAAAAATATCACGCAGAGGCTCCGATTCCGTCACCCCGAACAGCTTTCGCAAAAACGCCTGATGTCCCATGGAGGAGATAGGCAAAAACTCCGAAATTCCGGAAACTAAGCCGTAAATCAGACTTTGAAACAAATTCAAGGTACACCTATCCCCTTTCCCATAGATTATCTATTTTATTTTATCATACCATAACGAAAATTTCCAGTATTGTTTGAAAAAATATTAGGATTTTGTGCGGTTTTTTTGCTTATCGATCATTTTATGCAGACTGTTCAGGGCATCATTCAAGCCGCCAAGTCGATCGATCAGTCCGGAGGACACCGCTTCTTTGCCATAAAGGATCGTACCCACATCTGTGGCCATCTCACCGGTAGCCATCATATACTGTTCAAACTTTTCCTTACTGATCCCGGAATTGGCGGTAACAAAATCCGCAATTTGCTCCTGGATACGCTGAAAATACCGAAATGTCTGGGGGGCTCCCACTACAAGTCCCGTCATGCGAACGGGATGCACCGTCATACTGGCAGTGGGTGTAATGAAGGATTTTTTCGTGCAGACCGCCAGAGGAATTCCGATAGAATGACCGCCACCCAATACTAAAGATACGGTCGGTTTTTTCATCCCGGCAATCATTTCCGCTATGGCAAGACCTGCCTCAATATCCCCTCCGACTGTGTTAAGCAGCAGCAAAAGTCCGTCGATTTCCTCACTTTCTTCAATTCCCGCAAGCAATGGCAATACATGCTCATATTTGGTGGTTTTTGCAGTTTCCGGCAATACCTGATGTCCTTCCACCTGACCGATGATGGTCAAGGTGTAGATATTTCCTTTGCTGCTTTTTGTTATGTCGGAACCTAACTCCACCACCTGCTGCCGTTCTTCCTTTTTTTCCTCAGCCGTCATATTTTTTTCCATGTTACCAACTCCTTTCTTCTTTATTTTCCCGGATTTATACTTGCCTATTCAGAAAAAACCATGTATAATGCAGTTAAATACAGAAAGGAATGAACCCATCATGCAATTTGAATATAAAACAAAAGGTACTTGCTCCCAGCGTATTCTCTTTGAGCTGGAAGGCAACACCCTGAAAAATGTACAATTTTTAGGCGGCTGTAACGGTAACTTAAAAGGCATCGCCTCCCTGGTGGAAGGAATGGATGTAGACGAGGTGATCTCCCGTGTGGAAGGAATCCACTGCGGTATGAAATCCACCTCCTGCCCCGATCAGCTTGCAAAAGCCTTAAAAGAAGCAAAAAACAATGCCTGAGGAAACCCCTCAGGCAATTTTTTTACGATGTTGTGGATAACCATCCCTTGTGCTTTTTCTTTTCTTTTTTCTATGACTCTTTCTATACATATATCTCTTTCTTTATCTTTTTCTTTATCTTGTGGCGGGCGGTTGTTTACAACATCTTGTCAAACTGGGAGACAGCAAGCATCTTATTGGCACGGTCGTGGGCTCTGTCCAAAATGGGTCGTGCAAGCTGGAAAACCGTTGCAGCAGAAGGCTTTTTACTATGCAGCTCTGGTTCATTTTGATTCAGTGCATAGTCACACAGCATCTGATAAGCTTGCAACTTTTCTTTATTTGTTGGTAAATTTTCGATGGCCTCCCAAAATGATCTGTAAAATGTAAACTGTTTTCTTATCATTCATTTTTCTCCTTTTTCATAAGTTTTTTGTGGGATGGCTCTATTATAAACCCTGATCGTTAAAAAATCTTCCCGTTATTTTACCAACCTTATAAAAGCAGCCCTATTGTGGATAACCCTGTGGAAATCTTGTGAGTTATCCACAAAGGGGGGCAAAAACCGGGCAAGGGATCTGATCCCCTGCCCGGTCATATCAATTGGCACAATATTCCCTTTATATTAAAATACTTTTAAACCATGTATATTGGCGGCATCCCGGAAGGTTTCCGGTAAAAAGCCATCGGTGATCAGGTAGTCCACATCCGCAAGATCTGCAAAGGTATAGGGCATCAGGCAACTGAATTTTTCCTTGCTGCACATAACCACACTGGTTCTGGCCTTTTGGATCATCTTCCGTTTCACCAGCATATCCGCTTCTGTACCGCAGGTAAAGCCTGCCTCCACAGAACAACCGGAAACACCGATGAATGCCATATCAATATTGATCTTATCCAGCATTTCCAAAGTGTTCTGCCCTGAAACTGCCAAATTCTTTCGGTTCATAGTGCCGCAGCAAACCGTAACCACCGGATTATGCAAACGGCACAGCTCCAGGGCGATACTGGGACCGGTGGTGATGATATTCAAATGAATATCCGGCAAAATACGGGCCAATGCCAAATTGGTGGTACTGGCATCCAGGAAGATGGCGGTATTAGGCTGGATCAGCTCCAATGCTTTTCGGGCAATCTGCATCTTGCCCATATTATTTTCACGCATACGGACATTAAATTCCGGATCGGAGGAATAACGGACAGAACGGGCTCCACCGCGGAATTTCACAATGCTCCCCCGCTCCTCCAAGGCATCCAGATCCCGGTGGATGGTCATTAACGACACATCGGGAAACATCTCCTGCAAAGCCTTGATCGTCACCATATTTTCTTGCTCAATATATTGCTTCATCTGCTCCTGACGAACAGAGTACATAGAACCACCTCAATGTTATAATGTTAACTTTCAAACATAAATATAACACTATATCACAAAATGTCAACAACAATTTACTTGACGCACTTTCCTTCCATGCGTATAATAACTCACAAGGAGGTATGTTTTCATGATAGATCAATTATACATCGTCACATCCGATCGTACAGATCCTTACTATAATTTAGCCCTGGAAGAGACCCTTCTTTCCAAAGTGACACCCCATGCCTGCATTTTGTATTTATGGCAAAATCAGCATACCGTGGTCATCGGTTGCAACCAAAACTCCTGGGCAGAGTGTCGCACTGCCATGTTGCAGGAAGAAGGCGGTCATCTGGCTCGTCGACTGTCCGGTGGCGGTGCCGTATATCACGATTTGGGCAACCTGAATTTCACTTTCTTTTGCAGCGAAGAAAACTACGATCTGCAAAAACAACTTTCCGTGATCCAAAAAGCCGTGTCTTATGCCGGTATTACCGCAGAATTTTCCGGAAGAAATGACCTGCTTACAGAAGGCTGCAAATTTTCCGGCAACGCCTTTTATCACAAAAAGGGCAAAGCCTATCATCACGGCACCATCCTTGTGAATGTAGACTTTACGAAATTAAGTCGCTATCTCAGTCCCCCAAAAGCAAAACTGGAAGCCAAAGGCATCCAATCCGTCCGTTCCCGGGTCATCAACCTGCAAGAACTTTCCAAAACCCTCACCACGGACATTATGAAGCAATACATGGTGCAGGCATTTTCCGAAATTTACGGTGCAACGCCCCAAACCCTTTTGCTTTCCAAAGAAGATCTGGAACTGACAGATACCCTCTCCCGGAAATACGCCTCGGAAGAATGGCTTTTCGGTAAACCCATTCCCTTTTCCTGCAATTTGGAAGGAAAACTTCCCTTTGGCTATCTGCAAATTCAGCTTTGTGTGGAAAAAGGAATCATCACCGATTTGCAGGTATATACCGATGCCATGGATACCACCCTGGCAGAGGAAATTCGCAGTGCATTGCATAAGATCCCCTTCCGGGCTGATGCTATGAAGCAGGCAGTTTCCCAGTGTTCCTATTCCCAGGATTTGCAGGATTTCATTTCGGAACAATCTCTATAAAAACAGTCGATAACCCACAGGGTATCGGCTGTTCGTTCTGTCAAAAAACTCTCTGGAGCAG
>JAZRRA010000060.1:0-20490 GCA_045650305.1 Faecousia sp. | reverse complement strand
AAATTACTTCTTGAAGTAATTGTTAGCGGAGTCGCCGTAGTACATCATGGTCTTCAGCAGCTCAACCAGCTTCTTATCGGTAGCATTGATATTTGCAAATGCATAGGACTCAACAGAGTACTGCAGGGTGTTGGAAATTGCAACGCCATCGCGGTACAGAGTTGCGTACATCAGGCTACGCAGCTGCTTTGCCTGCAGGCCGGTGAAGGTTACAATGTAGAAATTACCGTAAGCTACGAACTGATCTTCCTTCAGAGTGAAGGTAGTGCCGTCGCAAACGATCTTCAGAGTTACGCCGCTGAGATCCTTAACGCTTACATAGAACTGAACCTCAACCTTTTCCGTCAGGGAAACCATTGCACCTGCGAAGGATGCGGTTGCACCTTCCAGCACGGAGTACTGGGCGTTCAGGTTGTTCACCAGGCCCAGATCATAGCTGCTTGCGTATGCCTTCTGATCCTCGGTCATAGTTGCATTCACCAGGTTAGCGGTATTGTAACCGGTGTAGGTCTGGTGAGCAGCACCGAAGTTCAGCAGGTCAGCGATAACAGCCATCAGCTTCAAATTGGAAGAAGAGGTCTCGAAGGTCTTGTAGCAGTATGCAGCAACAGATGTGGTCATTTCTGCACAGTACTCAACGCCTTCGTAGGTAGCGTACATCTTCATGGTGATGGTATCGTTCATCTTTCTGGGAGAGTTACCGGTCAAGCTACACAGAATGTAGTTGCCGCTTACAACATAGTTGGTTGCGTCATAGTAGGAAGTGTTCAACTGATCGAACTTCACGTCGTACATAGAAACTTCCACGCGGAGATTTGTGTAGTTGCCGCTCTTAATAACATCCTTATGGATACCGATGTTCATGGTCAGGTCGGACTGCAGAGCCAGGGATGCACCGGCAAATGTCAATGTACCGGTACCGCCGGGCAGGACGACTTCTTCAGGCAGGGCGTCCACATAGCTATCTACATAGCTGTCGCCGCAAGCTACACAAGTGTGGGTGGTGTAACCCTGAACGCCGATCTGGGGAGGTGTTACCACGGACTCGTAGTTATGTGCACCTTCAATGTTCTCCCTGCACAGCCAGCAAAGACCGCCTTCGCAGGGATCATCCAGCTCATGCACGCCGGTGGCAGGATACTGCTTGCCACAGCCGTAGGCACACTCGCCGTCGTAGGAACAAGGAGCCCAGCTGCCGTTTTCGCAGTCAAACAGCTTATCATAGTGTTTGCCACAGTATACACAATTGCCGCTCTGGCACAGAGGCAGAGGAGTTTCCTCGTCTCCGGTATTGTAGTTACAACCCCAGCCATACACGGTTTCACCACAGTTTACGCAGGTTGCATCCTGACAAACAGGAGCATCGCCACGGTCACAGGGCTCGCCATAGCTATCTTCGCCGCAAATTACGCAGGGAACAACAGCACAGGGGACAGAACCTTCAGGACGGACGCAGTCGCCGGTGTAGTTGATCCAGGCAGGATTGATCTGATAGGATGCCTCAGCATCGCCGAAGTAGTAATCGCAAACGGTGCAGTGCCAGTATTCATCATGACCGGTTTCCTGACAGTTTGCAGGAACGACAGCAGCCACATACTCGATGGTATGACCGGCAGGAATCACTTCTTCATAGCTGTCACCACAGACAGAGCAGGTATAAACGGTCAAGCCGTCATTTTCGCAGTCAGCAGGTGTGGTGTTTGCCACATAGCTGTGCCCCAGAGCGGGGATTTCGTCCTGAGCAATAATCACTTCGCCGCAACGGTCGCAGTGCTTACCTTCGGTCAGGCCCACGTTTTCGCAGGTAGGATCGGATGCATTGTCGATCACTTCATTGTGACCCAGTGCAGGAATCTCGTCCTGAGCAACAATCACTTCGCCGCAACGGTCGCAGTGCTTGCCTTCGGTCAGGCCGGCTGTGGTACAAGTAGCAGCCGCACCTTCGTCGATCACTTCGGTGTGACCCAGTGCAGGGATCTCTTCCTGAGCTTTCAACACCTCACCGCAACGCTCACAATGGATACCCTGTGTCTTACCGGCTGTGGTACAGGTTGCATCCTCTGCATTGTCCAAAACGCCATTGTGATCCAGAGAGGGGTCTACAGCCTGAGCAATGATCACTTTGCCGCAAACGGAGCAGTGGCTGCCTTCGGTCAGGCCATCTACGGTGCAGGAAGGAGCAACAGCCTTGTCGATCACTTCGGTGTGACCCAGTGCATCAACGGTATCGCCAACATAGCTATGACCGCAAACTGCACAAGTATAGGTGGTATAGCCTTCTGCCTCACAGGTAGGCTCGGTTACAGCCTTGGCATAGGCATGGCTGGGGGTATCCCACTTGCCGGCAGCTGCATAGTAAGTATAAGTGCCGCTTTCAGTGGTAGAAACGGTGGTTTCATCCGCATTTTTCAGCACCAAAGGCTGAATAGCAAATTCAGGATAGTCGATTACCTGATAGGAAATGCCAAGGAATGAATCCACGCTCTGTTTTGCCGTATATGCCTTGGTTTCCAAACCGGGAACGGCAATCAACTTACCCGTACCGGTGGAATAGACATTGGCACCGCCGGCAGTGGTGTAGATCGCACCCTGAGATGCATCTACCGTACCGTCGATCTGCACCAAGGCATCCTTCAGTCTGCCTTCTACGCTGTCACCACCGGGTACATAGCCCAGCTGGGCATACTGCACATTGGTATGACCGCAGTAGCCTTCTGTCCACTGGTCCATATCCCAAACAACGATACGGACACCCTGCTTCAGGGTGCAGGTAGCATCCTTGCGAACATACAGTTCGGAGCCGGGGAGCAGCACCAGGTGCTGTGCCAGCTCAACATGACCGCTGACAGCCTCGATGGTCATGTGGTTACTGATGGGCAGGTTGAAATCAGCGGAATCCAATGTGGTTTCACCGCCGAGACCACCCAAGTCCATGGTCATGGCCACGGTAGAAACGGAGATATCGCCGTAGGAGCTGACCTTCAGACGGCCGGTGCCTTCGATATAATCCTTCACAACATAGCCGCTGGTCAGCTTAAACATGGCACCGCTAACGCCGACGAAAGGCACATTGTCGCCCTGCAAGCCTGCAGCAGTACTGGTGGACATATAGGCAAATTCGCTACAGCCAGCATACAGGGTCATGGGAACTTCCACATTCTGAATGTAGTACTGGGACATGGGGAATACGCCCTTGTTGTTGTTTGCCATTTGAGAAGTGCCGTCGCCGCCACGGAAGTCCGCAAGCTGGAAGCACTCATAGACCGTACCGCCGGAGAGGATTTCTACTGCACCGGAACCGGTGATGTAGCCCCAGCAATAGAGATTACCGCCGTCTTTCACGGAGATCAGACTGCCCTCTGCCATGTTGATGAAGGGCAATGCGCCGTTAGTCCAGCCATTCTTGGGGTGAATAGCACTCTGCATTGCAGAAAGGGACAAGCCGCCTTCCACATTCAGGGTAGTGCCGGTGGGCATGGTCAAAGTACGGTAAACAGTAGGCTTGGTATAAGCCTTGATCATGTAGGGCTCATCCAAGCAGAGAGTATGCTCTGCATTATAGGGAATCTGCAGGATGATACCGGCAGGAACGGTATACTCACCGGCAGGCAAGGTGGCATTATTTGCCAAAATCATCACCTTGCTGTCGGAGCTTTGGGCGGCAGCAAGACCTGCCTCAAAACCTTCATACAGATAGAGTTTATCCTGATTGGAAACCAAGAAATGGGGAGTGGAGTCCACCAAAACAGCCTCTAAGGTCATATCTGCACCGGGATACATGGTTTCCTTAGCGGAAACAGTGTAAAAGCTGTTGTCAGTTACATCCTTCCAGCCTACGAAATTATAACCGGTCTTGGCTGTCACTGCCACGGGCAAACCCACAGCAGGGTCAATGGTCACAGCAGTTCCGGTGGTAGCTGTCGCATTGTTCAGCTTCACCGTAGCCTTGGTGCTGTCGAACAAGAAGGTAACGGTGGTTTCCGCGCCCACAACCGCATAGGTCATATTGGTAATGGTCAGGGTAGCTGTGGTATTGGAAAGACCCTTATTGGATGTCATCTTAATCACGATGGTTTCATCGGGATTCAGCACCTTATCGTAAGAGCCTTCGGTGGCACTGACTTTGTTGACACCGTCAATGGTAAAGGCGGCACATGCCTGAATGGCATAATCAAAGCTGATCTTTGCCTTGTCCGCAGAAACATTGGTAATGGTAATATTGCTTGTCTTTTGGGAAAGGATACCACCCTTAGCCGTTGCGGTATAGGTATCACCGGACAACTTGCCGGTATTGGCATCATCTGCCACGGAGATCTTGCCATCCAGCATATCCAGGGTAGTTGCCATTGCAGACAGTGCAGTCATAGAAAACAACATAACCACTGCAACTACCAGAATAATGCCTCTTAAAAGTTTGCTTTTCATTATTTTTCCTCCTTAATGTGATATTCGCGTATATAAAAACCGCCATAATCGACGGGGATTTCCCATCATTTCAGGACCAAAGACCGGGCAATGTCGTTGACAATGTCCTGCGCCCCGGAGAAAACCTGCATATCCTCTTCGCTCAGGCCTTCCGGCTGGCTTTCCATGACAAAGGAAATGGGAATTTTCTCACCGGCTGCATTTTCCTTCATCTCCACAAATTCTCCGGAGATTTGATCCAGCAGCAAGGTAAACAGCGGGACTTTTCCTACGCTGAGTTCTACATAAAATTGCAGTCCTGCTTCCTCCTGCGTCTCTTCCCATGTAATCACCTGGGCATACTCACCGGCGTAGGTCAGCTCATATTCGGGCATAACCAGTTGTACCGGAGGCTGGGTGGGATCCATCATCTCTTCATTGGGTTCGGTATTCTCATCGCCAACGGGTTCGGTAGGATCTGTGGGTACTGCCGGTGCTTCCGTGCCGGTTGGGGCTAACGCTGTTGTATCCGGCTGTTCCGTAGCGGTCGCGGCTTTGCCGCATCCTGCCATCAGCAGGCACATCACCAGCAAAAGCCATGCACTTCTGCGAATCTTTCGTTTCACTTCCTATCATTCCTCCTTTTGACAGCCTATCCTTTACATTTGCAAGATCTTTTCTGCCCCACAAACCCAATCATAGGGGGCTACCGCTTCTCTGGGGTTCTTCTTTTCTTCCACAGCCTTTTGCAACAATGCATTCAACGGCTCCGGGTCAAAGCTTTGGATCTCATAAAAGCCTTCCTGCCCCAGAAGGGTCTTTAATTCCCCAAAGGGTGTGGTCACCACGGGAATCCCGCAGGCCGCAGCCTCTATGGCGGAAAGCGGCACATCGATACAGCTTTTTTGATGCTCCACCGGGAAGAAATACACATCTGCCAAGCCGTATATTTCCTGAATATCCGGGTAAAAACCCTGGAGTAGGGTAAAATTCTCTTTCTTTTTCAGCATTTCTCCCAGAGCCGGCTCTTGCTGATCCGGACGGTGGGTGCTGACCACCAATACACCGTGGAATTTCTCATCCAGCTTTAAAAACTGACTGATATTTCTGCCGTTTTTCAGATGACCCACATGCAATACAATGGCCTTTTCCTGGGGTAGGCCGTATTTATCCCGAAATTTCCGTTTTTCCTCCGGGGATACGACTTGGAAATGCCGGGTGTCCACGCCGGTCTTCACATACACGGCCTGACGACCAATCTGCCGACGATAATATTGATAGGAACTTTCCGAAAGACAAATCATTTTTGCACGGGACAGCTTCATAAGAAACCGTGCCAATTTTCCCATGGGGGAAAACATGGATTGCAGGAGCAACACCTTTCCTCCGGAAAACAGCGAAACCATCAATGTCCGTAATGCGGTGGAACGCATTTTCGCAGAGAAGGGAATAAACAGCACCGTTTCTTTCTTCTTTTTCAGAAGCTTGATCAGCTTGCTGTTCAGCATCATTTTATTTAAAGGTAAAAAGACATCGCAGGCATCTGTCTGCCGCTCGTAACCGATGACCGTGGTATTGCCGTCTTGTTTTTTCAGTGCATCCACTAAACTGACAGCCACTTTCAGGCAGCCTTCATCTGCGGCACTGTGTAAACAATTGGTCAGTACGATCATAGCCCGGTCTCCCCCCTTTCTAATCTTCGAAACACGCCTTTAAAAATGTATCATAATCGGGAAACACGGGTTTATGGTTTTCCATAAAACACACCGTTTCCTCCAAATTCCCCAAAAGGGCCATCTGTTTTGCAAACTGAGGAACTTTTTTCGCCTGCTCCCCGGTCATAAACAGCATAAAATATTCATTAAAAATTTCCATCGGCGGCATTTTTCCCAGTCGCTGCCGATATTGCCTTGCCAAAGCCTTCGCTTCGTCAAATTGGCAGGCTCTGCGTTTTTCATAAAACTGTGCAATGCTCATGATCCGCTTTGCGGGATTTCCGGCGTAAACACCGCCACTTTCGCAATCCTTTGTGACCACACTACCTGCACCGATCACCACATGGTCACCGATCTTCACACCCCGGGTAATGATGGTATTCATGCCGATAAAAACACAACTTCCAATCTCCACAGCACTTTCCGCACCTAAGATCCCACCGGGTTCGATTCCCTCCCGGTCATACAGTTTCAGCACAGACCATGCATAATCATGGGTCAGAATTCGAACCCCGTCGGTGATCCGTACATGGTCACCAATGGTCAGCATCCAGGGGGTGGTCTTGTCGATATGGGTATTATAGGGAGCGTAGATCACCACATCCGTTCCGATCTTTGCACCACCCTGACGCAATTCCCGGAGGATACTTTCGGAGGTTATTTTATTCTTTTTCCGAAGGAATCCCAACATATCGTTCACCCTTTAGTTATTTCATTTGTGCGGCAATATCCGCATCCACAATTTCCTCACCGGTGCGATCCTTAAGCTGGGCACGGGAGTTTTCCGAAAGTCCGTCATTGACCTGACTGCACAAATCGCAGGTAGAGCATTGATCCAACGCTTCCTTGGTAACTTTGCCGTCACGGTAATCCCGGACGATCTTATTTTCATACATGGAGTAGGGCTTTTTCGTAAACAATGCCTTAAACTTATGCCATACGACCCAAAATCCGGGGACCCAGATATACTTATTCATGGCAGGCGACACAGAACCGATCATCCAGCAATCCCGGTCACAGCAACGCACTTTCTTGCGTACCGCTTCTGCAGCCTGGCTGTTCCAAAGTTCATCCCAGCTTTGGGTGTTCAGATTGCCCATCACCTCTTTATCCTTGGTGCCATTGCAGGGCATCACATCGCCGTAGGGATCAATAAAGAAGGTGTCAAAGCTCATATCGCAGGGAAGCAATCGCTTTTGCCCATAGATATAATTGATCAGGCCATGGTTAAAATAGGCACGAAACCATTTTTTCGGGCTCCAGGAACGGAGCATTTCATTGCAAAGTGCTTCAAACTCCTTTGCAACCATGGGCCGGTCGTGGATAATATTTTTGCCTTCTACGAAATAAAAGCTATTGTGCAAAGATGCGGTGGCAAATTCCATCCCCATCTCATTGGAAAGCTTATAAAGGGGTACCAGATCTTTTGCATTTTTATCCTGCACCGTCATGCCGAATCCCACATCGGTCATACCCATTTGCCGCAGCTTTTTCAGGGTATTGTAGCCTCTGTTGAAGCCATCCTCCAAACCGCGGATTTCATTGTTGGTCTGCTCCAGGCCTTCAATGGAGATCCGGATACCGATTTGGGGAAATTCTTTACAAAGTGCCACAATGCGGTCGGTAAAAAATCCGTTGGTGGAAATGACAATCCGGTCACTCTTTTTATAAAGCTCCCGAACCAGCTCCGGCAGATCCTCCCGAATGAAGGGTTCGCCGCCGGTGATATTGGTGAAATACATATCCGGCAATTTCCGGATCGTTTCTACCGATAATTCCTCCTCCGGCTTGGAGGGGGCTTTGTATCGGTTGCACATGGTGCAACGGGCATTACAACGGTATGTCACAATGACAGTTCCGTTTAATTTCTTCGCCATAACATATCCTCACACGATCTGACCTACGCGTTTTCCGTAGGTATATAACGAATGGTTTTCCAAATAATGGGTTCTGCCGTTTTTCGACAGCATTTCATATAAATCCCCATCACGGAAAATAGTTTTGACAGCCTCCTGAAGCTGTTTCTTATCCTTTTCCACCACCAGGCCGTTATAACCATGGGTCACATAGTCATCCGCAAGACAACTGGGTTTTGTGATGATGATGGGCTTTCCGAAGGACATGGCCATCAGCAAAACCGTATCGCCCGAGGCAATTCGGCCATCTGCAATGGGGATGATCATACATTTACAATTGTATAGATAACTGTGCGTAGCATTGCCCCAGACAGAATTGAGAATTTCCACATTCTCCGGGGGATTTTCCACATGCAGCTCGTCGCAAATTACTTTCACCGGGTACTGCTCCCCTGCCACACCGTCCAAAAGAAACTGCCAGTCCCGATTGCTCCGTCCCAAAGATAACACATAGTCATTGGCAGGAGGGGCATCGGGCTTAAATTCAGCGGCAAAATCATTGACGCCGAAGGGCAAAAACACAAATTTTTCCTCCGATTCTCCAAATGCCTCACAGCAATACTTTACCATGGTTTTGGAGGCACAGATGTAGGTATCCACATAGCCGCTTTTCACAATATAGTTCATAAAGCGGAAATATAATTTCCCAACAAAGCCTTTTTTCGGCTTATAGATAAAATTCTTAATAATCAGGGTGTTGGCCTTCTTTACACGAAAAAGCCTGCAATAAAAGGCATATACAAGACCGTAAAATTCCTGCCAACCGATGATTTTTCCATACCGTTTCCGCTGAAAGAAAATCTTTAAAGGAAACAGAAAGTATTTGATATAACGGATCAGATTCCGCAATCCCTGACGGCCTTTATTGCTGTTGCAAACAATGGCTCGCCACGGCTCACCGGTTTGATCCTGCAAGCCGCGAATAAACTCAGCGGCCTCTTCCATGGAGCTGTCAAACAGCGCCACATTTTCTTTCATTCCTAACTCAGTCCCTCATATAAATATCTCGGGTATAAACCTTATCCTGCACATCGTCTAAGCAAGGCTCATAACGATTGGCAAGAATAACGCAACATTCTTTTTTGAATGTATCGAAGTCCCGTTCCAGGGGGTATCCGCAATATTCCGTTTGCCCCGTAATGGTAGGTTCGAAAATAACAAGCCTTGCACCCTTTTCCTGCAAGATCTGCATCACACCCTGAATGGAGCTTTGACGGAAATTATCCGAACCGGCCTTCATAGTCAGTCGATAAATGCCGATCACCGCATTGGGGATATTGCCTGCCATCTGCATCACCTGTCCGGCAATGTACTCTTTTCGGGTGCGGTTACTTTCAATGATAGCAGAGATCATATTTTGGGGCACATCGTTAAAGTTTGCCAAAAGCTGCCTGGTATCCTTAGGCAGGCAATAACCGCCATAGCCGAAGGATGGGTTATTGTAATGATCGCCGATACGGGGATCTAAACAAACGCCTTCAATGATCTGCTGGGTATTAAGCCCTTTCAGTTCTGCATAGGTGTCCAATTCATTAAAATAGGAGATCCGCAGTGCCAGATAGGTATTGGCAAACAGCTTGACCGCCTCTGCCTCCGTATCCCCCATCAGCAGCAAGGGAATATCCTGCCGCAAAGCACCTTCCTGCAGCAGTGCTGCAAAGGTTTTTCCGGCCCCACCGGCTTTGGGATCTTCCGTATCCATACCGATGATGATGCGGCTGGGATATAAGTTATCATACAGTGCCTTGGATTCCCGTAAAAATTCCGGGCTGAACAGGATCTTTTCATTTCCCGTCCGTTGCCGCAGGCTACGGGTATAGCCCACGGGAACGGTGGATTTGATCACGATATAAGCCTGGGGATTGATTCGGGTCACCATCTCCACGATGGTTTCCACCGCCCGGGTATCAAAATGCTGGGTCACACTATCGTAATTGGTGGGTGCTGCCACCACCACAAAATCTGCGGCGGCATAGGCCATTTCTCCATCCAAAGTCGCTGTCAGATCCAGGTCTTTTTCTGCAAGATACCGTTCGATCCAGGTATCCTGAATGGGAGAGATCCGTTTATTGATCATCTCCACCTTTTGAGGAACAATATCCACGGCGAAAACCTGACAATGCTGAGCAAGCAATACCGCGATGCTCATGCCCACATAGCCCGTACCGGCTACGGCTACAACGGTTTTCTTTTCCATGGTCATTCCTCCTTTTTCCTCGATTACGCCTGATAAATGGCAAGAAGTTTCTCGCAATACTGGGAAACTGTCATGAAATCCACATTGGCACAGCCTTGTGTATATCGATCCAAAAGCGTCTTGTCATCCCATAGCTTTTGAATTTTATTTTGCAGGTCGCGGGCGTTGCCGCTTTCAAACAGTTCACCGGTCTGCCCTTCTGAAATCAGCTCCGGGATTCCGCCGATACGGGCTCCCAAAACCGGCGTGCCGTACATTTGACTTTCCATCACGGAGAAGGGACAATTTTCGTACCACTGGGAAGGATATACGGTAAACCGTGCCTCTGCGATCAGCTTATGCAGTGCCTCCCCTTTTTGAAAGCCTACATTTTTCACATTCTCAACGCCTTGCAGCAGTTCCTCCAACGGTCCGGTGCCGGCAAACACAAAGGATATATGGGGCAGGCTTTTGCAAACCTCCAATAAGGTACGGACACCTTTTTCCTCAGAAAAACGACCGAAGTACAAAACATAGTCCTTTTTCTCCCACTGCATCCGGGGGACTTGATCCACAAAATTGTGCAGTGCCAGGGTTTTGGTGGCAAATACCGGATTGCTGTCCAGCTTTTCTTTCATAAACCGACTGCAACAAATCATACTGTCGATTTGGCGGTAAACACCCTTGCGTTTCCAGAAGGTGGCCTCCATCGTTCCCACCGCACTTTTGGCAGTGGAGCCGTGGATGCATTTGCCCTTGGTGCAGGAAAGGAATTTTCCGCTAAGGCACTTTTCGCAATTTTCATTGCGGATGGGATTGCGGCACATGTGATTGGGGCAAACAAGCTGATAATCATGGGCTGTATAAACGATCTTGCAGGGATGCCCCGTTTGTTTGCTCCATTTGCGGATCTCTAAGATCACGCTGGGGGTTAGTTGGTAGTTAAAATTATTCAGATGGCATACATCCGGCTGAAAATCCTCCAAAACCAGGCGAATCTTCTTCCGTGCCTCCACAGAATAGATGGTTTTTATGGGATAGAGAAGTTTTCCCAGTTTGCTTCCGCCGTGAAAATCCATATCCGAGGTATAAGCCCCCACACGGTTTCCCACAACACGGCCTGCATGCTCCATACCAAAGTACTGCACCTCATGACCGAGGGAGGTCAACTGTTTGCCCAGGCGGAATATATAAGTTTCCGAACCGCCATTGGGGTGCAAAAACTTATTGACCATCAAAATTTTCATTCGTAAAGCTCCAATGTATTGGCGGTGATACGATCCCAGTCGTATTTACCGCAGATGTAATCCGATGCGATAGCACCGTAGCTTGCTGTCAGGGCTTCATCATCGCAAAGCTGCTGTAAAGCCTTTTCCAATTGGGCAATGTCACCTTTGGGGAAGGAAACCGCTTTGGATCCCACGACCTCGGTACATTCGGGAATATCCGAGGTCAGGCAGCAATTGCCGTAACTCATGGCCTCCAAAAGGCTCAGGGGCATTCCCTCCACATCGGAAGGAAGCACATATACATAGGCATTGCTATATAAACCGCCTAAGGTGTCTCCATGGACAAAACCGGTAAAGACAATCCGGTCATCCCCTTTTGCCAGTTCCTTTAATTGTGCGGCATAGTCTTGGGTGTCCGAAGAACCGCCGGCAATCACCAGCTTTTTCTCCGTTTTCACAGATTGAAAAGCCTGAATCAAATAATGGATGCCCTTTTCCGGCACCAGCCGTCCCAAAAACAGAATGTAGCCGTCTTTTTCCAGTCCCAAATGGGAAATCGCCTCAGGGGGTACGATTTCCGGCTTTTCCACACCGTTGGGAATATATCGGGTCTTGCGACCGTAGGTATCTAAAAAATATTGTTGCACATTGCGGCTCAGCACAATGATCTCGTGGGCATATCGCACAGCCATCTTCTCTCCGGCCCGGATATATTTGGATGCAAAACCGTTTTTCCATTTTTCCCGTTGCCAATCCAAACCGTGAACCGTTACCACCACCCGTTTGCCAAACAAACGGGGAAGCCAGCACATGAAGGCAGGGCCTTCGGCATGGATATGCACCACCTGAGCCTTGCTGAAAGTGGCACAAATTGCCGCCGAAATACTGGCAGTCACCGCCGCCAACCCCTTTTTATCCAGGGTCAGTACGGTTTTCATGCGGATGCCTTGATAGTACTTTTCCTTTTTTGTATCAAACTGTACGCCGCTGACATGATGGCCGTCACGGTTATAGCAGGTCACACTGTGACCCATGGCCGCCATACGGGTTGCCAGCTTTTCCGCAACGATCTCCACGCCCCCTTCCCGGGAGGGGATTCGTTTTTGACCAAAAACCGCTATCTTCATAGCTTTTTCCTCATTCGCCGTTCATGCCCAAAACTGCACCGAAGGTTTTAAAAATAATCTTCCAGTCCAAAAGGAAGCTACGCTCTTTTATGTACTCAATATCCAGCTCGACCCATTCATCGAAAGTCAATTCGTTTCGTTTGGGCTGAATCTGCCACAAGCAAGTCAGTCCCGGCTGGACCAGTAAACGCTGACGGGCATAGTCATCATACTGCTCCACTTCCCGGGGAAGACCGGGACGGGGACCGACGATGCTCATATCCCCTTTTAAAATATTCCAAAGCTGGGGCAATTCATCAATGCTGGTCTTGCGGATAAAGCGACCTACCCGGGTAATCCGGGGATCATCCTTGATCTTAAATACCGGCCCCTGCATCTCGTTGTGAGGCAAAAGCTCATCCAGCTTCTGCTCTGCATTGGGATGCATGGAGCGGAATTTATAGAAGGTAAATTCCTTGCCGTCCTTACCCACCCGGGTCTGTGCAAAAATAGGACCGGCACCGGGACTGTCGATCATCACCACAATGGCCACAATCAGCATAACGGGCCAAAGCAGCAAGATGCCCACCATTGCAACAAAAATGTCCTGAATTCTTCTTCCCACGCGATAACGCCTATTATTTTGACGGACCGAATCCCGATCCAGCACTACTGCTTTTTTCGCAGCTTCATCGGTTTGTATATTCATTTGCAAACCCTCTTCCGTGAACATATCTATAAGTTTTCATATCCATCATACTGCGATAAAAAATACCGTTTCATGGCTTTCAAAGCTCCATAGGGTATAATTTACCGAGTTTATATTCTACCAATATGACATTATAGCATATCATCACGAATAAAACAAGAGAAATTCATTCCGTATTTTGCGCATTTCATTCCGTGCCTTGTTCATTTTACGGGACGATTTTCTCTTTTTCTACTACTCCAGCTCTTTTTTCAGCTTCTGTAAAGCTTTTTTCTCGATCCGGGACACATAGCTGCGGCTGATGCCAACCACCCTTGCCACTTCCCGCTGTCTTTTGGGTGTGACACCCCCCAATCCGTACCGCAAAAGGATAACTTCCTTTTCCTGGGGTGTCAGCACCCGATCCACTGCACCGATCAGCTTGCGGATGTCCTCCCGATTGCTGATGCGTTCCGTCAGATCCTCATCCTGCGCCACCACATCCATCAGTGCCAACGCCGCACCGTCCGTTCCCGTTTCAATATAATCCGAAAGTGACACATCCTGACTGGACTTTTTCTGACTGCGAAAGTACATGAGAATTTCATTTTCCACGCAGCGAGCGGCATAAGTTGCCAGCCTTGCCCCCTTAGATGCATCGAAGCTTTCGATGCCCTTAATCAGTCCGATGGTGCCGATGGATATGAGATCTTCCTGATCTGCTGTCTGGGCGTAATATTTTTTCATGATATGTGCAACCAGCCGTAAATTTCGCTCGATCAATATATTCCTGGCTTCTATATCCCCTTTCGACGCCTGCTGTAAATACATGGCCTCCTCTTCCACAGTTAAAGGCTTTGGGAAACTGCCGCTTTGCAATTGTAACGAGTACAGCAATCCGCTGAGCATCAGCCAAACGGCGGCGATCATACGCCTCACCTCCACCATACCCTATTCGGTGCAGCAAGTCCGTTTTCCTCCTTTTTTCCCCACAGTTTGTCCTTTTGACAACAATCCCCCGGTTGCATATCACGCAACCGACAACATTTTGTCTGCATGTTTCCATGGGCCAAAGACACTTGCGGTTTCACTTTCCAGCATACCAACCGCATACTCTCCCTGATAGAAGCTGGACCAGAACATGGTGAGTTTATCGTTTTCCCGAACAAGCCAAGGGCCGTCCGTAACAATTCCCCGCAGATTTCCGGGCGTAATTTCCTCCGCCCAACCGCTTTCACTGGCTTTAAACAGCACAGTAGGTTCTCCGTCCGGGGCAGAAAGATCCTCTTTCAAAGGAATGATTGCAATCTCCCCATCCCCCACCGGGGTCAAAGGCTGACCGAATACCCGATAAGGGCCTTCCGGCTTATCGGCCACAAGGGCCTGGGTTGCCCGGTTTTTACCATCAGCAAAAAATGTGCCGGAGGTGAAATAGGTTACAGAAGATGTGCCATTAAAAGCAGAGGGATACGGACACACATTCAAGCCACCGATACCGGCTAAGTAGGCAAAACGGGAGAAGGCTTCCTTTGTGGAGGGAAGCCGGGACAGTGTGCCATCGGAAATCTGTGCAGAGAAATCTCTTGCACCGGCTTCTGCACCGTTGACCGTATAATGGAAGTAGCTCTTTCCGTCGGTTTTGTAACCAATGTCATCGCCTCCATTGGCAGCAATAACATCCTTCAAATCCAGGGTCTGACCGGCGGTGTAAACCGTACCGGTGTAAATGCCGGTATAGGTTTTGCCTTCATTTACAATGTAGTTGGGTGTGTCGCTCTGCAGAGCAAGGGTCCACTCGCCGTTACCACTTAAATCTTCCAGGCAGTTGCCGCCCACGGACCAGCCGTAGTTAAACCACCATTCCGTATAATAACCATACTGTGTCTTGGAATTCTTATTCCAATCCTTGGTGCAGATCATGCCCAGATCCTCAATCTCGTCCCAGTTCATGGCGATCTGGTCGTTGAAAATCAAAACTTCACCGACACCGGGTGCTGCCCAGGAAGAGCCGTCTGTTTCACCGGCAGCCGGAATGAAGGGATACTCGCTTTGTTTGCCCTTTTCTCACTATTATCACCTCCGTCTATATTTTAGCATAAAGAAAAGGTAGACAACATGGTGGTTTTCCATGTGTCTACCTTTATCTTACAACTTCAATACAGATGGTATTTTTATGAATTATATTGTGTCAATTATATTTTATCCTTTGTACTTCGTCAATAAAATTAAAAAAATAACATGTAATCCGGCATAAAATGATAACTTTACTGATGTATATTGATCTTGATTTTCCCAAATTCGGCAGACTGCCAGAAGTCAAAGAACACCCCTTTTTCAAGCCGGTATCCCAGGATACCGGATCAAAAAGGGGTGTTTTATCATAAAATATTCTGTTTTTTTACACAATCCGGTGTAATTTCACCACAAAGCCATCCGGTTTTTACAGGCAGTTTCACCGTAACGGTCTTGAGATCCAGTAGCCGGGGGTTCACGGTATACGTGCCATTTTCTCCGGGAGCAATTCCTACGATCTCCTCCAAAAGAAACGCCAGCACGCCGGATGACCAGCCATGGCACAGCGAATGACGGAATCCCCGATAACAGAAATCGCCATAATCGCCATGAATATCCTTTTGTCCCTCCGGGACAAATTCATCGATCCGTCCGCTGCCTTCCAGCCACTTCAGGTCAAAATCCTCCCAAAATGTTGTCGCACCCCGGGACAGCATGCCACCAAAATACTCCCGGATCAGATTGAGCATCTGTTTTCCCCCTGCCATGGCGTCTGCCTTCAGGATATAATAGGCCATGAAGGTAGAGAAACCGCTCGCACCGTCCTTTTCCAGGAAGTCCGCCTCACCGGCAGGATCGCGACCTGCCAAAATTTGGAACGCACGGGTCTGCTTAAATTGGCAATCCATGGATAAATAGGGATTCAGCTTTCGCAAAATTCCGCGGCAAGCCTGATTTTCCTCGATTTTCAGATAGGTTTTGGCCATATACATCAGCAAGGCTGCTGTGCCGATTTTGGCATCCGGGTAATTTAATGTGGGCCAATCCAAAAAATAGGCCATGAAATGATAGGCAACGGAAAAGTCCATTTCCCCATTTTCATCGATACAATCATGGATATTTTCCATAACCGTCAGGGCATAATCCTGATTTTCCCGGAAAAAGTCCCAATTTCCGGACAATCTGCAATAATCGCACAGACTGATCACCCACCATGCAGAATAGGTGGGAATTCCGTTGATCCACGCTTTTGGCGAGGTTTCTGCCTTCAAAAACCGCAGCGAATTGAGAATATTGCTGTGATCACCGAACAAATAAGTACCCAGCAGCACCTCCTGATGCAAATCTCCCGACCATACCAGGCGATCCCGTTTGATACCATCCCAAATATAGCCGCTTTGGAAATTCAGCTTCAGGGTATATGCCGCCGTATCCATAATTTGATTCAGCAACTCATCATTTGTTTGGATTTCTCCTTCTTTTTCAAAATAAGGCAGGGTATTCACCGCAAAAATATTGCGGATATACACAGGTCCGTCATTCAAAAGCTCCAGCTTCACAAAGCGGAAACCGGTCTGTCCGAAGGTAAGATCACTTAAGGTTGGCACAAGGATTTCAAAATCCCGGGGAGAATGATCATTTGTGGAATTCTTCTCTCCGATTTGGCAGCACGCCTCCATCAACGACTCGCCAAAAGTGATCCGAAATTGTCCCGTTACCCCGGTGCCACTGATAATTCGAACTCCACCGCAAAGCTCTTTGCCAAAATCCAGCAGAATATATCCGCCTTTTTTACAAAACTGTGCGGATTTTTCATTGGAAAAGGAAACGCATGCAGGCTTTTCTTCCAACAAACGCTGCTCGTCTGTTACCCCTTCCATGGCCTTGATTTTTTGGGGCATTACCAATTTTTTCTCAATCGCCGAACCATTTTGGTATTCTATCATGGTTTTTTCCTCCCTGTTAAGGTAAAATCTCCGAAAATTATCTTGCTTCAGGAAAATTAAATCAAAATGCCGTTGCAATGGTCAATTTCATGCTGGATGATTTGTGCCGTCCAACCCGTAAAAACTCTGGTTTTCGTCTGAAATTTCTCATTTTGCCAGCGAACCTGAATGGAGCGGTATCGCTTGCAGGGACGAGGGCCACCCAGCAAGGAAAGGCAACTTTCCTCTGTATCGTACACCCCGGCAGTCTGGAGAATTTCCGGGTTAAACATAACCGTATTGACACCGTCATTGTCAAAAACAATGATCCGCTTGTGTACACCGATCATATTGGCCGCCATTCCAACGCAGGCATGGTTATTGGCCGCCAGGGTATCCAGTAAATCCAGAGCAATGGGCAGATCCTGCTTTGTGGCTTTTTCCGAAGGAATTGCCAGCAAGAACCCATCATGTACAATCTGTCTGACCATGGTGCATACTCCTTTGAAAGTTTTTTACCAAACCATCCACTGTATGGGAAAACGAAATCCCATAGCCATTCAGCCCATCCGGCTTCACCCGAATATCCCGGGGATGATCCCGGAAGGATTCCCGATCCTCCTGCACACGCTGTACATCCAGTCCCAAACGGGTAAAAATCTCCCTTAATGTTTCATACATGGTTTGGTCATTGGGCGAACCAAAATCATAAACTCCGCCGGGTAATTGGAACGCTTTGGAAAGATTCTCCACCACTTCGTTCACATCCGTAATGCCCCGCATATCATATACTGCACCGGATACCGGCTCATTTCCATAAAGTTTCGGCAAAAGTGTGCTGTAAAAATCGGTATGGTTGCTGATTTCTGCAGGGCGTGGGTCGTACATCCATGTCAAACGCAGACATACGCAGGTAGGATCGATCTTCAAAGATTCCTGCTCCGCCATCTGTTTTTCCCGGGCATATACATTGTCCGGCGTAGAAAAATAGACCTGATCGGAGCTGCAAATCACCGTCTTTGCCCCTATCTGCTTAGCCGCCGTGACTACATGGACAGTCCCTTGCACATTCACTGCATAGGATAATTCCGGTTCCTGCCGGCAACGCCAAACCTCCGCTACTGCCCCACAATGGATCACCCCATCCGGCCGAAACTTCTCCATCACCTGCAAAACGCTTTGGGCGTCGGTGATGTCCATTTCCTGCCGGGTGGGGGCATAAACTTCATATTTTTCTGAAAGACGGCAAAAAACTCTGCTGCCTAAAAAACCGGTCCCCCCGGTTACCAATATCTTTTTCATGGCATTTCTCCGTTTTGGACAAAGAGTCGGTCTTAAAACTCCTGCATGTGGGTTTGTGCAGAAAAGCCCTGGGGTAAAAGATCCGCCAGAGTATAGGTATAAATGTTACCCTCTGCATCGCCGGTATAGATCAAAAAATCTGCATTGCAAAATTCCCCCATGACCTGACGGCACACGCCGCAAGGGGGGAACTGGCCCGTAATGACGCCATGTTTTCCGCCGCAAACTGCAATGGCCGCGAAATCCCGATGTCCGTCATAAATTGCCTTAAAAAATGCGGTTCGTTCTGCACAATTGGTAGGGCTATAAGATGCATTTTCAATATTGCACCCCTGATAAACTGTGCCGTCACTGCACAAAAGTGCCGCCCCCACTTTGTATTTGGAATAGGGGGAATAGGCATGGCTCATGGCCTCGATCGCCAACTCCATCAACTTTTCAGGTGTCATAACTGTACCTTCTTTCCATGTAGGGTAACCCGGGAGTCTCGGCCCCCTCGTTTTGAGGGGGCTGTCACGCCTTACGGCGTGACTGGGGGAGTTCCCCGCCTATATTTCTCCCGAACTTCCCTATCTATTACACTACAAACCTCATAAAAATGGCAATCAATATCTAAATTGCAAAATCGTACTACACGAATACCGTACTGCTCTATTTTCATTGTACGATTGTGGTCTTTTTCCTGCTGCTCCGGTGTATAATGTCCTCCACCGTCCAACTCGACCACAAGCTTTGCTGCAGCACAATAGAAATCTGCAATATAGTTTCCAATTGGTTTCTGGCGTTGGAATCTAATGGGATAACTCTTCAAAAAACAGTACCAAAGTTTTCTTTCCCAAGGGGTCATTTGCTTGCGTAATGTTCTCGCGTTAAATATGTTTTTGTGTTCGTATGGCATAGTGTAACTCCCTCAGTCAAATTGCCTAAGAATCGGCAATTTGCCAGCTCCCTCAAAACGAGGGAGCCAAGGCACTGTTTGTAGGTTATTTAAACAATTTCCTTTGCAAAGCTATGGCCGGGGGTATCCAATTGCACATTCAGCAACTCTGCCACGGTGGCAGCAATATCTGCAAAAGACTTGCGTGTACCCAAATTTACGGGTTTTACCCCTTTGCCCAAAATCAGCAACGGGACATATTCTCTGGTGTGATCGGTAGTGGCGGTATAGGCAGGATCACAGCCATGGTCGGCGGTGATCATCACAATGTCCTCCTGGCCCAATTTGGGCAGGAAATTCCCCAGCCAGGTATCAAACTCCGTCAAGGCATTGGCGTAGCCGTCAATATCCCGACGGTGACCGAACTGCATATCAAAATCCACCAGATTCACAAAGCACAAACCCTCAAAATCCCTATCCGCATAGTGATCGGTGTGCGCCATACCATTGGCGTTAGACTGATTATAAACATGCTCCGTCAGGCCGATACCGGCAAAAATATCATAAATTTTGCCCACACCGATGGATGCCTTACCTGCACCCTTGACCGCATCCAAAAGGGTTGCCTTAGGCGGCTCTAAGGAAAAATCGTGGCGGTTTGCAGTCCGCTTGAAATTCCCCGGTGTGCCCACAAACGGACGGGCGATCACACGCCCCACGCCATGCTTGCCCTGCAATATTTTACGGGCAATACGGCAATACTCATAAAGCTGCTCAGGAGGTACAACATCCTCATGGGCGGCAATTTGAAACACCGAATCAGCGGAGGTATAAACGATCAAAGCCCCGGTTTTGATATGTTCCTCGCCGTAGGCATCCAGCACCGCCGTGCCGGACCAGGGAGCATTTGCCAAAACGCCCCGGCCCGTCTGCACCATAAAGGGCTTTAAAACCTCATCGGGAAAGCCCTCGGGATAGGTGGGCAGCGGATCGGGGGATACGATGCCTGCAATCTCCCAATGGCCGATGGTGGTATCTTTTCCCATAGACTGCTCGGAAAGCCGTGCATAGGCACCTTGGGGCGATTCTGCCTTGGGCAGGCAGGAAACCCCGTCGATATTACCCAAACCGGCGGCGAT
>JAZRRA010000059.1:0-11092 GCA_045650305.1 Faecousia sp. | reverse complement strand
CTGACATTACCTTTGGCCTGTTTACTTCCAAGACTGCCGATACACCCAGCTACTACATCCTGACCGACGGCTCAGGTAGGGGCACCATCGCCGTGCCTGTAACCAAGGATTCTCTGGGTGCCGAGGGCAAGGTGTTCTATCTGCGTGAGATTGCACCCGCTGTGGACAACCGCGTGGTGGGCATGAATTACGACGAGAGCTGGATCTATGCTCTACGCATTAAATGGAACGATGAAGAGAATTTGGCTGTCACTGAATATGCCAAGATCGAAAATGGCGTCGAGGGTAGTTGGACGGCTTTCGACTTTGAACAGATGGTATTTGAACATACCAATGCCTATGAGTCCAATGTGCAGTCCACCCCGGCCATCCAGCTCAGTGGCGTCAAGACCCTTAACGGCCAGAATGAGCTGGGCGGCAGAAGATTTAGCTTCAGCATCTACAACTCCACCGCAGCCTTTGTCATCCAGGGTAATGCTTTGCAGACTGTTACCAACGACGGTAACGCCATCACCTTTGACAGCATCCGTTACAACACCCCCGGTCTGCACTATCTGGTGGTGAAGGAGGATGTCTCCAATTTGGGCGGCATTGGCATTGATCCTGTTGAGTACCATATCACCGTTCTGGTGGAGAAGTATTCCGATACCAACAACACCACCCGTCTGCGTGTGGCAGAGGGCTATCCTACCATCGTTCGCTACGGCACTTCCGGCACGGTGGAAGGCAATGCACTGAACTTCAATAACACTTATACGATCACCGGTGGGACCTCCGTTACCATCGAGGGCACCAAGACCCTGACCGGTAGACCTATGCTCGCCGGCGAATTCAAGTTCCGTCTGACCGAAGTGGCTGATGAAAACGGCACTGCATTGGAAAGCGGCCTGGTGCTGGAGGCTGAGAACGGTCCTGCCAACAAGAGCGCGATCTTCCGTTTTGCACCTATTACTTACACCGAGGAAGGTACCCATTATTACAAGATCACCGAGGTAGCCGGTGAAGCAGGTATCGGTGTGACTTACTCCAAGGATTCCTTCATCGTGAAGGTTGTTGTTTCCGACAACGGCATGGGCGGTCTGACAGCCAACAAAACCGTGGTGGGGGACAGAACCATCACCTTTGTCAACAGCTACAAGCCCAGCGGCACCTATGCTAACTTGCTTGCGGCCAAGGAGCTGAAGGGCAAGACCCTTATGGACGGCCAGTTTGAATTCACCGTTCTTCAGACTGAGCAGGACTTCGTCACCACTGTTGAGGGTGGATTGGATAAGACCGTGTGCAACAATGCCCGGGGCGTTATAGACTTCGGTCGCATCAGCTACACCGAGGAAGGCGCTTACTACTATGTTATCCGGGAGAAGATCCCTGCAGAGCCTGCACCCGGTATCGCCTATGACACCACCGAGTACCGTATCACCGTCCGGGTGGTGGATAATCAGAAGGGTATTCTGGAAAGTTTCTCCTCTACGGAAATGGTGATCATCGGCGAGGACGGTCAACCGGTGACCATGCCTTCCGACTCCATCGTATTCTACAATAGTTACACCATCACCGGCGGCGCCACGATGATCATCGAGGGCAGCAAGTCCCTCACCGGTAGAGATCTGAAGGATGAGGAATTTACCTTCGAATTGTACAAGACTGATGATTCCTACGCCATCGACGCTATGCCCCCCCACACCACCACTAATATTGACGGCAAGTTCAGCTTCCGGGTGGATTACTTGCCTGAGGATGTGGGTAGCACCTTCTACTATGTGCTGCAGGAGAAAAACGCCGGCAAGACTGTGGATGGTGTGACGTACAGCGATGTGCAGTACACCGTCCAGGTCCGTGTGGAGGATAACGATGCCGGCGGCATCCGCCTGATGATTACCGCTGATGGCTTGACCGCTTCCACCCAGGATAGCATCACCACTCTGACCGGTGCGACTTTTGAAAATGCCTATGAGGTGGGCGTTGGGGAGCTGCAGTTGACGGTAAAGAAGACTATGACCGGCGATATGACCGATCCTACCGGCTTCAGTTTCGGCTTGTATGCCCAGGACGCAGCAGAGGCACTGCAGATTGTCACCAGCGATGCTTCCGGACTGGTGAGTTTCACCAAGCTGATCTTCAACAAGGCCGGCACATACACCTACTATATCCGCGAGATCCTGCCCGTGGTGGACGGTGAGACTGTTTCTGTCAAGGACAATGTCACCTATGATACCACCGAGTACAAGGTGGTAGTGACGGTCACTGATGACGGCAAGGGCAACCTGGTGGTAGATTACACCGTGGACGGTGCAGATGTAGAAGAAGAGACTTATCTGTTTGCCTTTACCAATAGTTATAAGGAGCCTTCTGTCACACCTGAAACCGGCGATGACTTCAGTCTGGTACTGTATGGCTCGCTCATGGTCGCCAGTGCAACGGCATTGTTCGTTCTGTTGCTGGCATCCAAAAAGAGAAAATTCGCAAACTCATAATTAGACCCCATAAGGGCCGCAGAATCCATGCCGGAAATCTACCCAGTCAGGCGGATTTCCTCATACCTTCGTTAACAGAAAATCCCCCCTGATTTCGCTTAACGGAAATCAGGGGGGATTTGACAAAATTCATAGGTTGACACTTACTTGTGGCAGTAAACTTCGATGGCTTCGCAGATAAACGCCGCTGTACCATCTGCGTGTTTATCGATGTTGTTTTTAAATCGTTCATCCGCAACATACATCTGGCCGAGACCTGCCAATATTTCGTTGGTACAATGATAGTAATTCCGGGTAATATGGGTTTGCAGCATATTGACAAGATCTTGTGCCTGAGCAGAATCCGGTTTTTCACCATTTTTCATGCATAGTGCGAAGTCTGCCATGATAAGATCCATTCCCTCGGCAAGGTCATTCCACTTCTGCGTGGAGTAATTCTTTGTCTTTTCTGTGTGTTCTTTGTATGCAGGTGTTTGCCCCCATTTTTCTTTGGCTTCATTTTTATACATTTCAAATTCGTTGTTGTCAAACGCTTTCATAACATTTTCTCCTTTTACTGCACCGTCAATGGCGGAAATCAACCGTTCCAACCGTTCTTTATCAGTGTGAGCAGGTGTTTTTGCTGGTTCAGTGCCTTGGTTTTGTCATAATTGGGGGATATATAAACCAATTGTATCACGGAAAGCCCCAATTTGCAATTTCCTATAATGGCTTTGAGCCAGGAGATTCTGCTTGTGTTTCCCGTTAATCGTTGTATAATAAATTTACAGAAAAATTTTATAAAAATTTTTTGAAAATCATAAAACCGATCAAGGCTTTTTTGCACCTATATTGCAAAAGGGAGGAAAAACTCCCGAAAGAAAAGGAGCTTTGATTATGAAAAATAAAAATTGTCAAATTGTACCCGGCAGGAAGGGTGCTATCGCCCGGCTGATCATTGTCAGCCTGATTTCCGTCATTGGATTGATTTCCGGTTTCGGAACGATTCCCCAATATGCCCAGCGGCGTGGGATCGGACTTGCGATCCTGGAGGCGTTTGGCGGTTGTGGCATCATCTTCCTGGTGGCGGCCTTCTTTTGGGGTCTTATGAAATGGATCGCAGTGGTGGCACCAAAGTCTTTTGGTTTTGCCAATCGATTTTGGATGAGTTGGCATCCCTATACATTTTTCGGCGTGTATATTAAGGTATGTCTATGGCTGATCCTGGCGGTTGTTCCTTGTAGCGTTTTTGGGTTTACCTTTCCGCTTATTTTTCGGGTAACATTGCATTTTACCCAGGTGGATATTGGCTATTTCTCTGCAATGGCATTGTTCTTTGGCGGTATTGCCATGGTAGTAGTGTTGGTGCTGGCTGATATATGCAAGCTGCGTCAATATTCCTTTGTTGCTGTGATGAAAGGAATGTTGTGCAAGAGAAAGGAAGCTCCGGTATGAAAGATATGATTTCTGCCATTTTGTTATTCTTTTTTGCAAGGGATAAGCAGGAACATCCCATGCCGGCAGTCAAAACAGAAAAAATGTTCCGAAAAATACAGGATACCATGGATAGAAAAGAGGAGAAGAATCATGATTAAAAAAGACCTGACACCTCTGGTGATAAAGGCACAGACCGGCAATCGGGAAGATATGAACCGGCTGATGCAGGAATGTTATGAAACACTGTATTATTATGCCTATAATACTGTGAAAAATGAAGATTTGGCGGCGGATATTACCCAGGAAAGCTGTATTGAGATCATCAATACCCTGGGGAAATTACGGGACCCCAAAGCGTTTCGAACCTGGTCGGGAAGAATTGTATATCATAAATGTGCTGCCTATTTTCGTCAAACCCAGGAAGTGGTGGTGCAGGATGAGGATATGGATATTCTGGAAAGACTGCCTGACGAAAGGCGGGACAGTCTGCCGGAACAGATCCAGGAGGATAAGGAATTTCAAAAACTGATTTGGCAAATGCTGGATGCATTGCCTGCGGAACAGCGTCAGGCGTTGATGCTTTACTATTTGGAAAATATGTCTGTGGGTGAGATCGCCGAGATCCAGGGGAAAACACCGGGTACTGTGAAAAGTCGTCTGAATTATGGCAGAAAGGCTGTGATCGCCCAGGTAGATGCCTATGAGAAAAAGACCGGTGTGCGGTTGCATAGTCTTACACCGCTTCCGCTTTTGCTGTTTGGTCTTTTCCGGGACAACAGAATTCAGACGGGGAAAAGTGCGGCGCAGGCTTTGTTAAGGTTTACACGCTCTGCCGCTGCAAAAACAGCGGTCGTAGCCGCCGGAAAGGGAATTTCTGCAAAAATAATTGCCGGTATTGCCGCAGTTGCCATTGTGGGAGGCTCTGTGGCAGGTGGAATTGCTCTGTTTGGAGAGAAACCTAAGGATACCCGACAGGATACTAAGCAGGAAACCCAAGAGGACCCCCGAGATGATGCTCTGGAGGATATTCAGGGGGATGCTCAGCAGCATATCCACAACTATTCTGCCCGGTATCAGATCGTATCGGAGGGACATCAGGGAATCTGCCAATGCGGGCAGCTGGATTCGGTGCAGGTGCATACTTATCAGCAGGGGCGTTGCGTTTGCGGAACGATTCCGTCCAGCCAGGGATTGCAGATCGATCGGTATGATTCCTACTGCGTGGTCAGCGGTATCGGCTCTTGTACCGACAGTCATGTGGTCATTCCGTCTTATTATGAGGGACTTCCGGTAACCGCAATAGGTCAAAGTGCGTTCCAGCAATGTAAGAGTATAACGGAAGTCAGTATCCCGGAAACCGTCACCACCATTAAGCAGTGGGCTTTTTACGACTGTGAAAATCTTGAGAAGGTTCATTTCTCCGAGGGACTGAAAAAGATGGAGGATCTGGTATTTATTTGGTGTGTTTCCCTGACGGAGATCACCTTCCCGGATTCCTTGACAGATATGGGACATTCCATTTTTAATGAATGTAGTAATTTAAAAACTGTGAAGTTACCTAAGAATTTGACGGTACTGCAACGAGGTGTATTTTCTAATTGCGACAGTCTGGAAACCGTGATGATTCCCGCCGGGATGACCTCCATTGGGGATAAGGCTTTTTGGCATTGTACAAACCTTTCACAGCTTTACTTTGAGGGGACAAAAGTGCAATGGCAGGCAATCGAAAAGGGACATGAAAACACCTGGGAGAAGGATGGTACATATTGGGACACCGATACCGGAGACTATGTGGTGGTCTGCTCGGACGGTGAACTTTCCAAGCAAGAGGCGAAATAATAAAGCTCAACTTGCTATGCCTGCTCAAACTGACACAGATGACGATTGCTTTCTTATGTGGAGAATATTTCCGGCGGTGAAGAATGTGAAAAAAGGTTGTATTATTTCGCGGGTATGATATAATCTTTTTATCAAATCTTAATAAGAGGTGTCCCTATGCATGCATTTATCAAACCCCATCATTTTTTAGACTATATGTACGAAATGGCGGCTTTTAACGGTGTGTTTAATCCCGTTACCTTCAGCGGAAGCAGCTATGGTTATTATGGAACATTGATCGCCGCCGGTAAGATTGATACCGTGACCTTTACATCCGGTGCAGATGATCCTTGTCAAAAATGTTGCAAGCTGGTAGACGGTATTTGTACAGACGAATTTACCACCCCGGAAGTGATTGAAGCCAATCAGGGCTACACCCGTAAATATGACTATAATATGCGTATGGATATGGATCTGGTGGCGGCGTTGCCTTGTGTATTTTCCCTGGGGCAGGAAAGAAGCATTGACGAGATTTATGCAATGCTCCTTGAAAAACTCACACCGGAGATCATTTTGCTGAACTGGCAACGGGATGACCGTGTGGATTTGACCATGCGTGGCCTGGAAATGGCGATGGCAGTGCGGAAAAATGCTTGCCAAACCCATGGCGGTATGCTATAATATCCCAGGTTATTGGTTATCTAATTTTATATACTTATATAAATCCATAATTGGATGGATGTTTCTACAAACTACCGTAATAGTTTTGCTATAAGTCTTTTAAGATGCAGGGCAACTATTACGGTTTTGTTTTGTAGGCATAAAACCGCCTGTGTAGGTGAGGAATTATCATGGAAAAGGAAGAAATGAATCAGTTTTTGGGGAAGGAAAGTATCCCGAAGCTGCTGCTGAAATTTTCAGTCCCTTGTGTGATGGGACTTTTGATCAGTGCGTTATATAATATTGTTGACCAAATCTTCATTGGAAACAGTGAATTGGGCTATTTGGGCAATGCTGCCACGGGTGTATCGTTTCCGGTGATCTGCATTGCCAATGCCTTTGCCTGGTGCATTGGTGACGGTGCGGCATCCTTTTTGAGTATCTGTGCCGGACGGAAGGATTCGGAACGGGCACATAAGTGTGTAGGTACGGGTATTTCTGTATCGCTCATGATCAGTGTGGTGCTGATGGGGATCGGCCTTTTGTTTGCAGAGCCTTTGATGGAATTGTTTGGAGCCTCCGGTCAGACGCTTGATATGGCGGTTGAGTATTTTCGGATCATTGTGTCGTTTTTTCCGGTGTATTTGCTGATCAATGTGATGAACAGCATGATCCGTGCCGATGGAAGTCCGGCATACGCCATGATCGCCATGCTCACCGGTGCGATCTTAAATATTATGTTAGACCCGGTGTTTATTTTTATCTTCAAATGGGGGATCGCCGGTGCAGCCTGGGCAACTGTGATCGGGCAAAGTGCTGCGTTTTTGGTTTGTGTGATTTATTTCTTCAAACCCAGGACATTCCGGTTAAACTACCGTAGTTTTATTCCTGACAGAGAAATTTTACGCAACCTGATTTCTTTGGGAGGTGCAACCTTTATCACCCAGTTATCCATTGTGGTGCTGTCCTTGGTCAGTAATATGACCTTGGCACATTATGGAGAACTGTCTAAGTACGGACCGGATATACCCCTATCTGTATTCAGTATCCAGACAAAAGTCTACACCGTTGTGTGTAATATCGTTGTGGGTGTTGTTTTGGGCGGACAGCCCATATTTGGTTATAATTACGGAGCAGGAAATATGACACGGGTACGGAAGACCTACCGCCTGGTTCTTCTGACGACCTTACTTGTGGGTGCAGTGTCCACCTTGTTATTCCAACTGTACCCCCAGGGCATTATTGCCATCTTTGGATCAGGGGATGCTTTGTATCAGGAATTTGCGGTTAAGACATTCCGCATCTATCTTTCCCTGACCATTGTTACCGGACTTGTAAAGATGTCGGCTATTTTCTTCCAGTCCATTGGAAAGCCGGTCAGAGCCATGGTATCTTCCTTGATTCGGGATATTGTGTGCTTTACGCCTTTGGCACTGATTTTACCTTCGCTGATGGAGAAAAATGCACCGGGCAGTGGCGTCGATGGCATCTTGTATGCAGCTCCCATTTCCGATATCGCTGCGTTGATCGTCATTTTGATTTTGACTGTTTCCTTTTTCCGCCGGGATAAAAATGCAGCCGCTTAAAAAACCGCACCCCAAATCGTTGGGGTGCGGATTATCATTTGGTTTTCGGTTTCCATTCGATTTGGGAAAGAATTACGGCAATGAAAACCAGGGTGCAGCCAAGAATTTCCCAGCCTTCTAAGAATTGATGAAGGATCAGCATTTCAAAGACGACGGCAAATACCGATTCCAAACTCATGATCAAGGAAGATACGGTGGGATCCAAATGCTTTTGACCCATGATCTGCAATGCATAGCCTGCACCCATGGAAAGGAATCCCACATGGGCAAGGGGCAATTTACAGTCCCACAGACCCTGCAATGTAACGGTTTCTTTGGTGATCAGAGCCAGTGCGGCAGATAAGACTGTGCAGACCAGTGCCTGAATGGTGTTCAGCCGCAGAGCATCCACATCCTGTGCGAAAATATCCACAAATGTAATTTGAATGGCAAACATCAGAGCACAAGCCAAAATCAGCAGATCACCGGAGCTGATGGATGTGACACCCACACAGCTGAGAAAGTATAAGCCAATCACAGCGATGATCACACTGAAAGGCACCATAACAGATGGTTTTTTCTTGCGGAAGATGCCAATAATCGGTACGATCACAATGTACATAGCGGTCAAAAATCCGGATTTTCCCGGATCGGTGTCCACAAGACCTACCTGCTGAAGATTGCAGGCTAAAAACAGAGGAACACCGCACAGAATACCGGCAATCCAAAGCTTTTTATTTTTCCACCGGGCAAAGAACGTTTTGCCGTCTTTTTGGAAATGGTCAAAAACATCGACCACCGGGATCAAACCGATGACTGCCAAAGCACAGCGAATGGCCTGGAAAGAAAAAGGACCCATGTATTGCATGGCGATATTTTGGGATACAAAGGCAGAACCCCAGATCACAGTTGCCAGTAGAAGCATGATGCTTCCGGAGAGTTTTTTGTTCATTTTCATCACCGTCGCCTACCATATCATAATTTGGCAAAATATGCAAGGAAAATGAATTGCAATTTTCTGTAACTGGGTTATAATAGAGTTATCTATGAAACGGAGGTAGGATGATGGAAAACAATCCTATTAAAAAGCGTGAGGATATTCCGGTAGAGGATACCTGGGCAATTGAGGATCTGTATGAGAGCGATGCCCGGTGGGAAGCGGATCTGCAGCTTTTGGAGAGCCAAAAAGAAGAACTGGCATCTTATGCAGGGCGGCTGGGAGAATCCGGAGAAGTTTTATATACCTATATCGAAAAAATGGAGCAGGCAGATGTTCTGGCAGGTCGCATTGGCAATTATGCCATGCGAATGTCCGATACGGATACCCGAAATCCGGATTATCAGGCTATGACGGGAAGATTTATGAGTGTTGCGGTTGGTCTTGGTGCCGCCACAGCCTTTGAGACCCCGGAGATCATGGCAATATCCGATGAAACCTTAGACGAATTCTATAAAACCTGCCCTCAACTTGAGCGGTATCGCCGCTACCTGACGGACCTACGCCGTATGAAGGCCCATGTTTTGTCTCCTGCGGAGGAGAAACTGCTGGCCTCAGCCGGTGAAATGGCAGGAGCACCCCAAAACACATACAGTATGTTTGTCAATGCAGACCTGAAATTCCGGGATGCTTTGGACAGCGAAGGAAAGACCCATACGATCAGTCAGGCAACCTTTGTGCCTTGTCAGGAAAGTGGGGACAGAGTACTTCGGAAAAATGCCTACGAAAGTCTGTATGAAGGTTTCGGAAACTTTAAAAACACCGCGGCGTCTTTACTCAATGCCCAAAATAAACAGCAAAAATTCTTTGCCGAGGCGAGAAAGTATGATTCTGCCTTTGAAGCGTCTTTGGACAGAACCAATGTCCCCACCTCTGTGTATCTCAACCTGATTGATGCGGTACACAAGAATATCGATAAAATGCACCGTTATGTCCGCCTGCGGAAGAAATTGCTGGGCGTGGATAAATTGCATTTTTATGATATTTATACGCCGTTGGTTGGGGATGTGAGCCGAAATATTCCCTACTTAGAGGCGAAAAAGACCATCTATGAATCCCTGGCACCCATGGGTGATGCATACCGGAAGATTCTGCAGGAAGGCTTCGATAACCGCTGGGTGGATGTGTATCCCAGTGAGGGAAAACGAAGCGGTGCTTATTCTGCCGGCGTGAAGGTCCATCCCTTTGTGCTGATGAACTATTCCGGCAATCTGGACAGCCAGTTTACCCTGGCACACGAAATGGGTCATGCCCTCCATTCCTATCATTCCAACCGCAGTCAGACACCGCTGGATGCCGGTTATGTGATCTTTGTGGCAGAAGTGGCATCTACCTGCAACGAAGCCCTTTTGGTGGAATATTTACTGGGTAAGACCACGGATAAAAAGGAAAGAGCCTATCTCATCAATCACTTCCTGGGTCAGTTTAAAGGCACATTGTACCGTCAGACTATGTTTGCCGAGTTTGAACTGAACATCGGTAAGATGGTGCAGGAAGGAAAAACCCTGACCCCGGATATTTTGTGCCAGGAGTATCGCCGCCTGAATGAATTTTATTTCGGTCCGGATATGGAAGTGGACGACCAAATTGCTATGGAATGGGCAAGAATCCCCCATTTCTATTTCAATTACTATGTATTCCAGTATGCAACCGGCTATTCTGCCGCCATCGCTCTTTCGCGTCGGATCTTGTCGGAAGGGGAGCAGGCAGTGCAGGATTATATTCGGTTTTTGTCCGGCGGTTGTTCCAAGAGCCCCATTGAGCTTTTGAAGGATGCAGGCGTAGATATGACAAGCACAGAACCGATCAACGAGGCACTGAAGCTGTTTGATCAATTATTGGATGAAATGGAAGAACTGACCAATGCATGATATTTATATTCCCACCTTGCATACGTTTGCGATGAATAATGTATTCACCGGCTCTTGCGGCTTGTTTCGTTTTCGCATCCAGCCCAATGTGGTAAAAAAGACCCCAAAGGAAGTGGATATGGAAGCGTCTACCATTATGGCAGAGTATTGGCATGGTGAGTATTGCTACGAAAAAAGTGAAATGGAAGGGAAGGAAACCTTCCCTATGACTGAAGATGGGCGTATGGCCCTGAAATCCTGGCTGGAAGCCAATGTTTAAAAGTATAAGGGGCTGCCTGCGGGCAGCCCCTT
>JAZRRA010000058.1:0-4622 GCA_045650305.1 Faecousia sp. | reverse complement strand
AAATTTAAATTGTAGGGGAGGGACTTGACCCTCCCGGCAATTTTACCGCTGTAAAATTGCGATTGCCGCAGGCAATAACATGATATTTTGTTGCGAAAATCCGGAAAATGCAAACTTTTCCCGGTGGGAGGGTCAAGACCCCCCCCTACGATGTGGTATATTATAATCGTAAGATAAACGGAAATTTATCCTTGTAAACCAAATTATTTTCCAAATAATCAGGAGATAACATGAAAGTTACAGTAACGAAAAAAACAAATGCTGTACCGGTTTGTATCGGAACAGAATTTATTAAATTGGAATCTGCCCTGAAATTAGCCAATGCAGTTAGCTCCGGCGGTGAGGCAAAGGCTTTAATTCAGGAAGGTCAGGCTATGGTAAACGGTGAGGTTTGTACCATGCGTGGCAAGAAACTCTATCCCGGTGATAAATTCACCTTTATGGGTACAGAGTATGTGATCACGATCCATAGCTGAAAAATTGAAAATTCCGGTTACCTGCATTAGCTACCGTACTTCCTTTGTCATTGCGAGGCTTGCTTTGCAAGCCGTGGCAATCTCATGGTAGGCAGTTGCTTCTATTGCAGGCTATCCTAAATAACAACCATTCTACCGAGAGATTCCCACGTCGCTTCGCTCCTCGGAATGACACGGTGACTTGGAAGCCACAGCGTCGTCTTGAAGCTGCAAAGTGTCGATATTCTGTGTCATTGAAAGTAAATTGATTTCGTTTTTATTGATTTCGGGAGTTATATATGAATTTATTGGGTATTGAACTTCATAATTTCCGAAATTATCGGGAACTATCCCTTTCATTTGAGCCGGGGGTCAATCTTTTGGTGGGTGACAATGCCCAGGGAAAGACCAATCTGCTGGAGGCCATCGGTTATCTGGGCTCGGGAAAAAGTTTTCGTACCCAGAAAAATAACGAATTGGTGTATTTGGGTCAGGATTTCGGGGAAGTAAAGGGAGAAATTTTCTCTCAGGAGCGAAATCAGTCTTTGCGTTGGCTGCTCTTTTCCGGACAAAGACCCAGACAAGTTTACAGAAACGGCGTGAAGAAAAAGTCAGCCGGGGATATTTCCGGGGTACTCAATACGGTACTGTTTTGTCCTGAAGATTTAATGGTATTGAAGGCCGGTGCCGCACCCCGTCGTAAATTGGGAGATATATCCCTTTGCCAGCTTCGTCCCAATTATGAGGCGGCTTTGACGGAATATCAACGGATTTTGGATCAAAAATCTAAAATTTTAAAAGATCGCTATGAAAATCCTGCTTTGCTGGAAATTTTGCCGGAGTATAATACCCGTCTGTGTCAGGTTGGGGCTTTGCTGATCTCCTATCGGGCGAGATTTTATGATGCCTTGGGAAAAGCGGCAAAAATCTGCCATGAGAACTTTTCCGGCGGCAGAGAGGAATTTTCATTGGAATACAAGACAGTTTCCACCGTTACAGACCCTTTTGCTCCCGTAAAAGATCTGACGGATCGTCTTTTGGAGCATTTGGATGCCCATTATCGGGCAGAATTGGAGTCTGCTCAGTGCTTGACCGGACCGCATAAGGACGATTTTGATGTAACCCTTTCAGGATTGTCTATTAAGGCCTTCGGATCTCAGGGACAGACCCGTACTGCTGCCATCAGCCTGAAAATTGCCCAGCGGGAGCTGATGTATAAAGAATCCGGAGAAATTCCCGTTTTGCTGTTGGACGATGTGCTTTCGGAGCTGGATCCCGGTCGGCAGGATTTTGTGCTGAACCAAATTGACCGCGGTCAGGTATTCATCACCTGCTGCGAACCGGGCAGATTCACAAAATTGGGTAAAACCATGGCAATCTCCCAGGGTACAGTGATGGAATGAAGATACCCTATTAAAATCACCGCTGTGGTTATCGATATTCCGTGTCATTGCAAAGCAAGCCTCGCAATGACACAAAAAATCGGTAGCAGAAAAAATAAAAAATAATTATGCATTATGCATTTTGAAATATGCACTTTTTTGCATGAATTGGAGGACTTATTATGTCTGACGAAACAAAGGTAACACAAGAATATGGTGCGGAGCAGATCCAGGTTTTGGAAGGTTTGGAAGCTGTTCGGAAGAGACCCGGTATGTATATCGGATCCACATCCTCTTCCGGCTTGCACCATCTGGTCTATGAAATCGTGGATAACTCTATCGACGAAGCTTTGGCCGGCTACTGTAAGCACATTACCGTGACCATCAATGAGGGTAACTCCATCACCGTCACCGATGACGGCCGTGGTATTCCCGTTGATATTCAGCCCCAGACGGGAAAACCAGCTCTGGAGGTTGTTTTCACTGTGCTTCACGCCGGTGGTAAGTTCGGCGGTGGCGGCTATAAGGTCTCCGGCGGTCTTCATGGCGTGGGTGCATCTGTTGTAAATGCCCTTTCTCAGTGGCTCACTGCCCGTGTTTATAAGAACGGCAATATTTACGAAATGAAATTTGCCCGTGGTCACATCACCCAGGAAATGCGGATCATCGGCAAAACCGACAAAACCGGAACAGAGGTCACCTTCCAGCCCGATCCGGAGATGTTTGACGATGTTGTATATTCCTATGAGATCCTCCATGAGCGTATGCGTGAGGAAGCTTTCCTGAATGCCGGTCTGTCTATTACAATTTCCGACAACCGGGAGGAAAAGCGTACCGAAACCATGTGCTACGAAGGTGGTATTCGGGAGTTTGCCACATGGTCCAACCGAAACAAGACGGTCATCCACCAGGATGTCATTTATATGAGCGGCACTAAGGACGATGCCTCTGCGGAAATCGCCATCCAGTACAACGATGGCTACAATGAATTCATGCTGTCCTTTGCCAACGATGTGCGTACACCGGAAGGTGGTATGCACGAAACCGGCTTCAAGACTGCCCTGACCCGTGTTCTCAATAACTACGGTCTCAAAAACGGTATTATAAAGGGCGACGATAAAGTTTCCGGTGAGGACTGCCGTGAAGGTATCACCGCCATTATCTCCGTAAAGCTGACGGATGCCCAGTTTGAAGGCCAGACGAAGGCAAAATTGGGCAACGCCTATATCCGTACCTTGGTGGAGCAGGTGGTCAACGATAAATTAGCTACCTATTTTGAGGAGCATCCCGGCACTGCCAAAATCATTCTGGAAAAGGCAATGATGGCAAACCGTGCCAGAGAGGCTGCCCGTAAGGCCAGAGAAAATGCCCGTCGTAAGACCGGTTTGGAATCCGGCGGTATGCCGGACAAGCTGAAGGATTGCAACGAACGTGACCCTGCCTTGTGCGAAATTTACATCGTCGAGGGTGACTCCGCTGCCGGCTCTGCCAACCAGGGCAGAGATTCCCGTTTCCAGGCTATTTTGCCCATGTGGGGTAAAATGCTCAATGTGGAAAAGGCAAGAGTGGACAGAATTTACGGAAACGATAAGCTGTCTCCCCTGATTTCTGCATTGGGCGGTGGTATCGGTGACGATTTCGACCATGAAAAGCTCCGTTACCACAAAATCATCATCATGTCCGATGCGGATGTGGACGGTGCTCATATCCGTACCCTGCTTTTGACCTTCTTCTTCCGGTATATGCGGCCGCTCATTGAGCATGGCTATGTATATTCTGCCGTGCCGCCTCTTTATAAATTGTCCAGAGGCAAGCAGACAAGAGTTGCTTATTCCGATGAAGAGAGAGATCAGGTTTCTGCCGAAATGCGTGGCGACAATCCCAATGTGAGAATTGAGATCCAGCGTTATAAGGGTCTTGGTGAGATGAACAAGGAAGAACTTTGGGAAACCACCATGGATCCGGAGAGAAGAACGCTGCGTCGGATCACTCTGGAAGATGCCATTCGTGCCGATGAAATCTTTACCATCCTGATGGGCGAGCAGGTAGAACCCCGTAAGGAATGGATCGAGAAAAACGCCAAATACGCGGTTAATATCGATATTTGATAGAATAGTTTTTCATAACCGTTTTGTAGGGAAAATTTCCGTTTGTATATACAATAGGAGGTGCCTTAATGGCAAAACATAATCGTGCTTATAAGCCGGAGGATATTCTCTTTCCCAATCAGGTGATCACCGAATCCAATCTGGTTGATGAAATGGAGCGTTCCTATATTGAATATGCCATGAGCGTCATCGTTGGCCGCGCCCTGCCGGACGTTCGTGACGGCTTGAAGCCGGTCCACCGCCGGATCCTCTACACCATGTATGAGGACGGCCTGACCTCTGATAAGAAATATAAGAAGTCTGCCACCACCGTAGGTGCGGTGCTGGGTAGTTATCACCCCCATGGTGACGCTTCTGTCTACGATGCCATGGTTCGTCTGGCTCAGGATTTCTCCATGCGTTATATGCTGGTAGACGGTCAGGGTAACTTCGGCTCCGTAGACGGCGACCCTGCGGCTGCCTATCGTTATACGGAGGCAAGATTATCCAAACTCTCCAACGAGATGCTTCGGGATATCGACAAGGAAACAGTCAACTGGGATCCAAACTTCGATGAAAGCAAAAAAGAACCCCGTGTCCTGCCCAGCCGGTTCCCCAATCTGCTGGTCAATGGTTCCAACGGTATTGCCGTTGGTATGGCTACCAATATTCCGCCTCATAATCTGACGGAAGTCATC
>JAZRRA010000057.1:0-26969 GCA_045650305.1 Faecousia sp. | reverse complement strand
TCCGACTTGGAAAAGGCCGGTTTGACCCGGCAGGAAATTGATGCCATTGCCGTGACCTATGCGCCGGGACTGATCGGTGCGGTGCTGGTTGGTGTGAATTTTGCCAAGTCGGCGGCACTGGCTATGAATAAGCCCTTGATCCCGGTTCACCATATCCGGGGTCACATTGCCGCAAATTATCTTGCATATCCTGAACTGAAGCCACCGTTTTTGTGTTTGGTGGTTTCCGGTGGTCATACCATGATCGTGGATGTGAAGGATTATACGGAAATGGCAATTCTGGGAACCACCCTGGATGATGCGGCAGGTGAGTGCTTTGATAAGGTGGCTCGTGTTCTGGGGATGCCTTATCCTGGCGGTGCGGCGTTGGATAAGGTTGCCGCAGGAGGGGATGATACCAAGTATCCGTTACCCCGATCCAAACCCGGCAATAATCCTTATGATATGAGTTTTTCCGGTCTCAAGACTGCGGCACTGAATCTAATTCATCATGGGGAACAGGTAGGGGAGGAATTGGATATTCCCGGACTGTGTGCGTCCTTCTCGGCTGCAGTATCGGATAATCTTGTACCTCGTGTTACCATGGCGTTAGCCCAAACCGGATATGGGAAATTGGCAGTAGCCGGAGGTGTTGCGGCAAATTCCAGAATCCGTCGGGATTTGCAGGTCGCGGCCGAGAAAATGGATGCCAAATTATATATGCCGCCCCTTTCTCTGTGCGGTGACAATGCGGCCATGATCGGCGCACAAGCCTATTATGAATACCTTGCCGGCAATGTGGCAGACATGAATTTAAACGCCTATGCCACAAAAACCATATTGGGTGAACAAGTATAATGCAGGGGCCTATATTTTCGCCATGTTCTCTTTATTTTTGATTGTGATGATTGGGATTGCATATTAAAATTATGTAAACTGTATAACCTGCAAGTGATCCTTTTGTAAAATGTTTTGAGTTTCCCCATAATGCGGTAAAACTCCTAATTATCTGCGGAATGTTCTCTTTTGTAGGTTGTGGAAAACCCTGTGGAAAGTGTGCATAAATTCATGTATATACATGTTTTAACACTGTTATGGTAACTTAAGTTCGAAAATTTTATCTGTAAAAGCCGAACATTTCGTTCTAAATAAGCTGCAAATAGCCAATGAATCCTGAAAAATAGTAACATTAGGTGCGTGGTTATAAAATGTTGAGAATTATAGATTCTCCAAGAGATATTTCGTACAATGATTTGATGTATGTATATGCACAGAGTATTCAGAAAGATGCGTGTCAATATGATAGACATGCATCTTCCAATATGGCGATTTTAGAGGCAGAACAAGATCTGTACCGATATATAAAGGACTTATTAAACGAAAAAGATACCTTCCTTGCCATGTGGTGTTCGGGAGGGCGTTGTGAGGTAATTTTACGATGTGAACCATACCGAGATGGTGTTTTGATCGCTGGTTTGGAAACGGCTCCTGAAAGCCGTGGTAAGGGATATGCAAAACAGTTATTGAAGGAAACGGTCGCGTATTTAAAAACAAGATCCGTTGGTAAATTATATTCTCACATCGGAAAACACAATGAACCTTCCAAAGCGGTTCACCGTTTTTGCGGGTTTGAAAAAATATCGGATCATTCTTTCTATATTGACGGAACAGTGGATACAAATTGTCATACATATTTTTGTGAATTGGTATAAAAAATCAAGGTGCAACCAAAGTTGCACCTTGATTTTTTTATCGGTAGCGTTCTGCTAAGTATTGCATAGCCATGGCGTAACCCATGATTCCTTCACCTTTTATGGTTTTTTCGCAATACATTCCGGGGTAGGAGATTTGACGGAAGGCTTCCCGTTGATTCAGTTTTGAGATATGCACTTCCACTGCCGGAATGGATACTGCCTTCAGGGCATCCAATATGGCAACGGAGGTATGGGTATAACCACCGGGATTGATCACAATACCGTCAAATTTTCCGAAAGCAGCCTGGATCTCATCGATGAGATCTCCTTCGTGGTTGGATTGATAATGTTTGTATTCAATATCCAATTCGTTGGCGGTTTTGTCAATCAGGTTAAGCAGATCCTGATAGGTTTCTTTTCCGTATATGGCAGGTTCCCGAATACCCAGCATATTGATATTGGGGCCATTGATCACAAGAATTTTCATGAAAATTCCTCCGTTTATAAGATGCCGAGAATGGTATCGGCGGTTTCCTCCGCAGTGGTATCATTACGGACTGTATGATCGGCAAACTGTTCATACATGGGTTTTCGTATTTGATACATTCGGGAAAGAGATTGTTTGGATGAAAGGGGGCGTCCGTGGGTGGGCAGTGCTTGAATATCACGCTTTATCCAAATTAGATTGCCATTTTGCTTTAATAAATCGTAGTTTTCTTTTCTTGTCACACAGCCACCGCCGGTTGCGATCACAAGACCGGATTTACAACCCAGATCCCCAAGAACTTTGGTTTCCATTTGACGAAACCCTGCTTCTCCGAAGCTTTGAAAAATCTCCGGTATGGTACAACCTGCAAAGGCTTCGATGGATGCATCAGCATCCACAAAGGTTTTGTTTAGTTTTTTTGCCAGTATTTTGCCAATTGTGCTTTTGCCACATCCGGGCATACCGATGAGAACAATATTTTCCATTTGGAATTTCAGATTTTGATAAATTCCGGAAATACATTGGTCAGAAATGGGCGTATCTTGAAACCATTGGGCACTTTCTTTTGCCTGGGCGACCAACATCCAAAGTCCGTTTTCTGTGATCAATCCTCTTTTTTCTGCATCTAAAAGCAATTGGGTTTTGGCGGGATTATAGATCACATCCAAAACAGCTTCCAAAGCAGGAAAATGGGATAAATCCACGGGGGAAACGCCGCAATTTGGGTACATACCCACCGGTGTGGTATTGACGATTACCTTACAATCGGCGTGTAAATGAAGATTGTTATAATGATTGCTGCCGTTTCGGGAAATGATCACTGGGATGGCGTTCAATTCCTTTAATACGGCAGTGACCGTATTGGATGCCCCTCCGGAACCTAAAACCAACACTTTTTTATTGGCAACCGATACACCTGCGTGTTGAACCATGGAAAGGAATCCAAAATAATCCGTATTATGTCCCATGAGGGTGCCGTCTTTTTGCCGCACAACGGTATTGACTGCACCCAGCATGTTTGCTTCCGGGGAAAGCTTATGACAAAATGGAATGACTGCTTTTTTATAAGGGATCGTGACATTGATGCCGTGAAAAGCGTCAGAATTTAAAAATTCCGCCAATTCCCATTCTTCTTTTTCGAAAAGTTTGTATTCGTAATCTCCCAATTCCTTGTGAATTTGGGGAGAGTAGCTATGGGAGAGCTTTTTTCCTAAAAGACCGCAGATCATCAAACCACCTCGGTGTAACTGCCCAGATATTTAAATTCCTCACATAAGTCGTCCAATTCGCACATCAATTGCACAAATTCTTCGGAGTAGATGGAGGTTTCCAAATCAAAATAGAACATGAATTCAAAGTCACGATCCGGGATAGGACGGGATTCCAGTTTGATCACATTGATTCCCAACACATACATTCTTGCCAAAACTTTATATAACGCACCGGGCTTGTGGGGAAGGATCATCATGATACTGGTTTTGTCGGAGCCGGGGTAGATTTCCAGATTCTTACTGATGCAGATAAATCTTGTTCGATTATTTCCTTTGTCCTGAATGTTATCGGTAAGGCAGGTAAGACCGTACAATTCCTGACAGTTACGGCTGGAAATCGCGGCCATATCCTTGCGTCCGGATTCGGCAACCGCTTTTGCCGCCACGGCTGTATTTTCAACGGGAATGATCTTTACGCCGGGAATGGAATTGAGGAAATCCGCACATTGATTGATTGCTTGTTCGTGGGAATAGATCTCCTTGATGTCGGATAATTTTGTGCCGGGATTTGCCAGCAGATTATGGTCGATTTTTAACCGGAATGTTCGGACAATGGAGAAATTATGGTGGATCATCAGGTCATAGACCTTTTTAACAGAGCCTGCGGTGGAATTTTCGATAGGCAAGATGCCGTATTGACAAAGACCCTTTTCAATGGCATTGAATACCCCTTCAAAATTTTTGAAGTACATGATAAAAGGGGATTTAAACATTTTTTCGCAGGCAATTTGTGCATAGGCACCCTCAACGCCCTGACAAGCGACCATTGGTGTCTGGGGGAAAAGGTTGGGCGTATTTTCAATGGAATCCACAATTTGCTTATGAAGATCGGTGGATTCTAAATTTCGTTTGCTTTGGTAACTGCGACTTAATTCAAATATCATGGAATACAGCACTCTTGTGTAGTTATCCATGGCAGGACCTGCCTGATTCGCAACCTCCTGGAGTTTTTCCCGTTCCCGGGAAGGAACATAGATAGGAAGGTTATTTTCTTTTTTATAATCTCCGATTTTGGCAGAGATCTCCATGCGTTGTGTAAAAAGTCTCACAAGCTCCTTGTCGATCTTGTCAATATCATTTCTTAATTCGTCCAATTGCATGATCAATGCCTCCTGATGATCATAATCCTAAAATGCTGTCATAAAGAGCGATGGCGGCAGCAGCCTCCACAACGGGAACGGCTCTGGGGACGATGCAAGGGTCATGTCTGCCCATTACCTGCAAGGTTTGATTTGTCAAGTTGGAAAGACTGACACTTTCCTGGATTTTTCCAATGGAGGGAGTGGGTTTCACAGCAATACGAAATACAATGGGCATGCCGTTGGAGATACCACCTAAAATACCGCCGGCATGGTTGGTTTTGGTGACGATCTTTCCGTCCTGAATGGTAAAGCTGTCGTTATTTTCACTGCCGTACATGGTACTTCCGGCAAAGCCTGATCCAAACTCCACACCTTTGACTGCGGGGATTCCGTAGAGGATCTGTGCCAATTTTCCTTCCAAACCGCCAAAAAGCGGTCCGCCAATCCCGGCGGGAAGTCCGGTTACCATACATTCGATCACTCCACCAACGCTGTCTGAATCCGCTTTGGCGGCAGCGATAGCTGCCTTCATTTTTTCACCGGCATCCGGATTACAGACGGGAAATTCCTTTGCGATCAAAGTTTGATCCGGATTTGTCCAATCGGGCCGAAGGGGCAGATCTTCGATACCGGCAATGGATGCAATTCTTGCGAATATGTGGATTCCTTTTTCCTCAAGCCATTGCAAACACATACCACCGGCGATACACAAAGGTGCTGTCAAACGACCGGAAAAATGACCGCCGCCTGCCATGTCCTGGTTACCGCCGTATTTGAGTTGTGCGGTATAATCCGCATGACCGGGACGGGGACAGTCTTTTAAATTCTCATAATCCCCGGATCTGGTGTTTGTGTTGTAGATCACAGCCGTAATGGGAGCACCGCAGGTTACATCCTCTAAAAGACCGGATAAAAACTCCGGTTTATCCGCTTCTTTTCTGGGGGTGTCATAGCTGTGTTGACCCGGTGCTCTGCGGTTCAGGAATTGTTGCAGTTTTCCCATATCCACATTAAGACCTGCAGGAATACCGTCAAGGGTCATGCCGATGGCAGTGCCATGGGATTGTCCGAATATGGTAAGTTTCAATTGTTCACCGTATGTACTGCTCATAGTTTCCTCCAAGTTTTCCAAATTCGGTCCAAAAGTCCGGATAGGATTTTTTGACACATTCTGCCCCAAGTATGGTGACAGGACCTTGTGCCACCGTTGCACCAATGGCGGCAGCCATGGCAATTCTATGGTCATTTTTTGCATCGATGGTGCAGCAGTGGTAGGTTGCAGGATATACTGTCATGGTATCACCGTCGATGGTGACTTTACCGCCGAAGGCATGGAGCATTTCCGCAACCGATGCCACCCGGTCGGATTCTTTCAGCCGTAATCTTCCGATATTATGAAATGTAGCTCCTTGATTTGCACCGAAAACCACCGCCAAAACGGGAACTAAGTCGGGAATATCCTGGGCGTAAATATGGGGATGGGTAGAAACTTGTGTTAATATCTCCGTCACTGCACGATCTCCCTGGCATGAATTAGGGGATAGACCTTCCAGGTCAATGTTACTTCCCAATACATTGGCACCTAAGAAAAATGCACCGTTACTCCAGTCACCCTCTACTGTGATTTTACCGGGAGAATGTAGTTGTTTGTTTGTAAAATGGTAGGAATTGCAGGGGATACCAAAGAGGTTCAGTGCCTCCTCAGTCATGCGAATATAGGGGACAGATTCTGCTTTTCCGGTGACGGTTAATCGGTTTTCGCCTTTTAGAAGTGCAAGTGCAAATAATAGTCCCGTAATGAACTGACTGGATACACTTCCGTCAATGGTGTAATCACCGCTGTGAAGTTTTCCCTTGCATTGTATGGAGTTTTCTGTGGGTCTTGATAATTCACATCCCATCCGCTCCATTTCTTCCCAAAGAGGGGATAAAGGACGCTGTGGCAATCTGCCGCTGAGCAGAAAGGTGGTGTCAACCCCAAGACTACCGGCAATGGGGAGCATAAAACGGAGTGTAGAGCCACTTTCTTTGCAATCCAATATAGCCGACTGGGGGACTTTCGAAAGGGGAATAATATCGTATCCTTCCTCTGTTCTTGTAATATTCGCCCCCAGGGAACGCAGACACTGTGCGGTTGCCTCAATATCCTGGTTTGTTGCAGGACAGACAAGTGTTGTGGGGGCGTCGGCAAATGCGGCACATATCAGCAAACGATGAGCCTGAGATTTGGAAGGAATCACATGCAGGAATCCGGATAATTTCCCGGGATAAACCGTAATGTCCATATTATAGGCCTGCCTTGATCATGATTTTCAGGTTTTCAGCGGTTGTGGGAGAAATGATACAATCTCCGATGGATCGGGGAATGATCATGGAGTAAATATCGCCGGATCGTTTTTTGTCCGACTGTACTTTCTCAAAGATTACTTCGGCAGTTAAATCTGTTTTGTAAGGCAGATCCATGTTTTTTAATATATTACAAAGTCTGTCGTAAACGCCCTTTTCGCAATAGCCCAGGGATTCGGCCGATTTGCATATCAGTGCCATTCCTATGGCCACTGCCTGACCGTGGGATATGGTGTAATGGCTGTTTACCTCGATGCTGTGACCTAAGGTGTGTCCTAAATTCAGTTTTTGTCGTGATCCCCGATCAAATTCATCTTCCGATACCACAGCATTTTTTAACTCAACGCACCGGCAGATGATATAGTCCCGGTCAAAGGAAAGACCGTGCGTTTCCATGTGTTCGAATAATGCACTGTCATATAAGATGCCGTATTTGATTACTTCTGCTGAGCCGTCAGATAAAATCTGCTTCGGCAGTGTATTCAGGGTATCAGGGTCACAGAGAACAAGTTTGGGTTGATAAAATGCACCCACAAGGTTTTTACCTGCCGGCAGATCAATGGCAGTCTTTCCACCCACGGAAGAATCCACCATAGCAAGCAGGGTAGTGGGGATCTGCACAAAAGCGATGCCACGCAAAAATGTTGCAGCTGCAAAGCCGGTCATATCGCCGACCACACCACCGCCCAGTGCGATCAGGGCATCGGATCTGGTGAATTGATTTTCCGCAAGGAAATTTAAAATATTCCAGTATGTTTCTCCGTTTTTTTGTTCCTCACCGGCTGAAAATACAAAGTGTAATATGGAAAATCCTTCCGATTCCAATTGCCGGATCAATTCTTCACCGTAGAGGGGAAAAACATGACTATCACTGATCAGGGCAATTTTGCAAGGGGAGAGAACTTGCTTTATATGATTTGCGGCATTTTTTAAAATGCCGGAACCAACCAAAACGTCGTATGGTTTTGCCGTTTGAATTGAGATCTTTTTCATCCGTCAACTTCCTCCTTGCGTTTTTTACCTTCGTCCAAAAGACGGATCAGTTCCGATTCGTCACCGTTTTCCAAAGCAATTTGATACTGTTGTAAACTATGGATATAAAAGGACAATTCCTTCAATACATTTTCCCGGTTTGACAAGAACAACTCAGCCCACATTTGGGGATTCAGCCATGCAACACGGGTCAGATCTTTGTAACTGCCGGCAGAAAAACCTTTGTGGCTGTTGGCAGAAGGAGACTTGATATAGGCGTTGCTGACGATATGGGGCATTTGGGATGTAAATGCGATCATTTCATCGTGGGCCTCCGCTTTTGTAACAGAAAAAGAACCAAAGCCACAAGGCAAAAGCAATTCCTTTGCTCTGCTCAGCAAAACCGGATCATCAAATTTCGGGGGAACAAGCACCATAGGTGAGCCCTGAAATAAATTGGATCGGCTGTATTTAAAACCGGAATGATGGGAACCGGCCATGGGGTGACCGCCGATAAAAGTAAATCCATATTGTTCGGCTAAGGAAAATCCCACCCGGCAGATCTCCTGCTTGATACCACAGCAATCGATGACCATGGTATCTGCCGAAATGTGATGGGCGTTTGATTCCAGCCATCGAACAGATGCACCGGTATAAACTGCCAAAAGAATCAGATTACAGTCTTTTATGTTGGATTCATCCAGCTCGCCTTGTATCACACCGGCTAAGGCTGCAAAGCTTAACATTTGTTTATCAAGATCGGAAACATATACGCTATGACCTGCTTTGGCGTATGCTCGGGCTAAAGAACCGCCAATCAGTCCAAGGCCTAAAATACCGACTTTCATAAAATCGCCTCACGGATCTTTTGTACTTTTTGGTTTACAACAGCAAACTGTTGCGGTGTCAGGGATTGTGCGCCGTCACAGAGGGCTCTTGAAGGATTGTTATGGACTTCGATCATGATGCCGCCAGCATTGGCAGCTGCCGCTGCTGCCGCCATGGAAGGCACCAGGGAAGCTTTGCCGGTGGCGTGACTGGGATCAACCACAACCGGGAGGTGAGTCAGTTCATGAAGTACGGCAATTGCGGAAAGATCCAGCGTGTTTCGGGTATAGGTTTCGTAGGTGCGGATACCCCGTTCGCACAAGATAACGTTTTCGTTTCCTTCACTCATAATGTACTCTGCACTCATGAGAAGTTCCTGAAGTGTATTGGCAAGTCCCCGTTTGAGAAGAATGGGCTTGTTGGTTTTTCCCAGTTCCTGCAAAAGATCAAAGTTTTGCATATTTCTTGCACCAACCTGAATGATGTCCACATCTTCGAAAAGATCCAAGGATCGGATATTCATAATTTCCGTTATGATAGGCAGTCCCGTGACTTCCTTTGCCTTTAAAAGCAGGCGGATACCTTCGTCTTTTAAGCCCTGAAAAGCATAGGGGGAGGTACGGGGTTTAAAAGCACCGCCACGGAGAATGTCAGCACCGGCTTCTTTCACAGCCTGTGCCACTTCAATGATCTGTTCTTCTGTTTCCACGGAGCAAGGTCCTGCGATCATGGCGAAATGACCGCCTCCGATTTTGGCGTCACCAATGGAAATGATCGTATCATCGGGATGGAATTTTCTGTTTGCCTGCTTAAAAGGTTCGGATACCCGTTTAATGTTATCCACAATTTCCAAACTTCCCAGAAGTTCCATGTCCACACGGCTGGTATCACCGATAAGACCTAAAACCGTACATTCCGCACCTTCGGATACATGGACATCCAAATTCATAGATTTGAGCCATGCCAGCAGGTGATTTTTTTGTTCCGTAGTGGTGTTATGCTTTAAAATTGCGATCATAGAAACATCTCCTAAAAAAATATACCGCACAGATGATGATCTGTGCGGCAGGCATGTAAAATAGAAATCTCAGAAAAATCTTTGCAGCACAAATATCTATTACTTTTTCAGGTAAAAAAAGTAATAGTTAAAAAAATAAAACTTTGCTGCATAAACGGAAGACATATGGATTTTACCTCCGAATTTCCAAGTTAAATTCAGTATAGCACTGTGATTTCATAATTGCAATACCTAAAATGATATTTTGCAGAAAAATCGGGCAGTTTCGTAAAACTGCCCGATAAAAATCATGATTGAATTGTGAATGGTTGCTCAATTGCTTTTTCGGAATTGATCAAAACGGTAATGGTGTAGTAACCGGATGCTGTGGGCAATGTGGGGATATTCAAATAGCAGTAACCGTTTTCCCACATGGTATCCCAAGTTAAGGTTACATTGTCAGCGGAAATCAGATGCTTTTGCTCATTGGAAATGATAAAGCTGATTTGTACAGAGTCCTGAGATTCCGCAATTTTCTGGCTTTGGAAAACCACAAAACCGGCAGCCTGATTGGGGCTGAATTGCTCAGTATACTTGACTGTACTATCGTTGTGGGTCCAGTTTCCGGTTTGAGGTCTGGTACAAAGGGAGAAGTAAAAGCTGTTTTGACTGTATTGTTCCTCACCGACAGTTAAAAGCAGATCTCTTGCAGAAGGAATATTGCAACTGACTTCCTCCACCAAAGTTTCCACGGCATCGGCAGAATATACGGTAAATGTATATTTTGCGCCGGGAGCTACCGGTGTGATCTTTACGGTTTTTTCATTGGTGGTGATGGTGTGGGTTTTGTCGGAGCCGTTGACACCGTAGGCAACGATCCAGCCTTTGACGGGCGTTGTTTCCGATTCCCATGTGACTGTGATTTCACCGTCCACTGTGGTGACCGTGGAGATGGATTGCACAGTTACGGTGTTTTTGTTGATCTTATCACTTTGGGCAGCTTTTTGGCCTTCTGCTTTTACTTCGACTGTGTAGCTGTCCGAGCAATCCGGCACAGTGAATTCTGCATAGCTGTTTTTGGTGGTGATGGTCTGTTCATAGGTAGCATCGTTGTAGCAACGAACCACCCAATTGCTGACTGCGACCGATTCCGGGGCAGTCCATTTTGCCAAAAGCTTACCCTTTGCACAACTGACGATTTGCACATTGCCAGCCTGGATCAGTTCGTTGGCGGTGAAGATAATAGGCTGAGGCTCGTCGATAAACAGATCATCCGCAGGTACCAGATAACCGGTGTAGATCTCTTTTTCTTTCAAACCAGTCAGCACAAGCTGGTGACCACTGAAGATTTGCGTTTTTTCTGCCTGACCCTGGGCACTGTATGTAAAGTGCCACTGTCTGGAATCCGGGCCGCTAATAGAAAATGTGAGAATCGCACTGCCAGCGGTGTCACCAATGTCCACATGATATTCTGTAATGGTTGTTTTCAGCGGTGTGAAATAGTTTCCGGTGGTTTTACCGGTCAAAATGTGAAATCCGGTGATATTCACAGTGATGGTATAATCGGAATTAGGCAACAGATCTGCAAAGGTGACGGTGTCGTTGACAACCGGTAATGTTACGATTTTGCCGTAGACATCCTTGCAGGAAACAGTAAGCAGGGAATCGTCAGCTTCGGATGTGATTTTCACCGTCAACTGATCCTGGTTGCCGATAATCTCAAGATTATCTATGTTTTTCATAACATAGAGATGAAAGAACAGAAATCCTCCTACGATCAGGCCGGCAAACAAAACGATCAGAAGGATCGCTTTCAGCCATCGGGATTTCTTGGGTGTCATAGGTGCCATTTCTTCCTCCGTATCTGTATTTTGGGGAATGATCTGTGCATCAGGCAGAGGGGTATCTTCTGCATCGGATACTTCGTCCGATTCCGGATCGGCAGCTTCTTCGGGAACATCCTCATTCGTTTCTTCTGTGGGAAGGGTGATCTCCACCGGATCGGGAACCACAACCGGTTCGGGGACTTCCATAGCAGCCAGCATATCGGCCTGATACAAGATCTCGCTGACTTCAACGGTCACATCTTCATAAGGTATTTTCTCAGGCGATTCTTCGGAAATTTCCTGAGAATCGGAAAGGGGAATCTTGGATACGATAACCGGTTCGGATGCTTCTTCTTCCGGTTCGGTTGTATCAGGTTCTGTAACCTGAGTATCTTCGCTTTCAGCCATGTTTTTCGGTTCGGATTCGATTTCTTCATCAGCGATGAGATTGTCAATCTCTGCAAGAATTTCCTCTGTTTCTGTTAATTCAGGTTCTGCCTCGGTTTGCTGTACATCATCTTCGGAAATTTCCGGTGTATCATCTTCCGGCATAACCGGTTCGGGAACGGGGATAATGGGAATATCCGAAACGCCGTTTTTCTGCATGTAGTTTACTAACATCTGTCCCATTTGAGCAGGATCGTCCCAACGATTGGAAACGTCTGGGTCGCAGGCTTTTAAAATGATCTGGGATAGTTCCTCGTCGGCGTAGGCAGGGGGAGGACAGCTTCCGTCATTTCTGTCCGGCAGATCGCCGCCATTATAAATTTGATACAAAATTCTACCCAAAGCATAGACATCCATGGTCTCGTTAGGTGTGGAAAAAGCATCTGCAATTTCAGGAGCGGTATATTCTCCAATATAATGTTCCGGGATGGATGCGTATTTCAGGGAAGATAAATTCATAAATCCAAGATCACTGATCTTAAATTCCCCGTTTTCTGTAATGTAAATATTACTGGGTTTCAGGTTTACAAAGATATAACCACTGCGACGGCAGGCTGCCAGAGCAGAGCAAATATCCAGACCCAGGTTGATGGCATCCAGGCAGGATAAGGGCTTTTTCTCAAATTGCCGTTCCAAAGAACGACGGTAGGGCGTCATAATATAGACATCAAATCCAATAGAATCTTCCATAGCCACCACTTGATAGTTGGTGTAGGGAAGATACCCTTCCTGACGGGAAAGATTTTGCAGGGATTCAATTTCCTGCACGATGGCATTGGCACGTTCTTCAAAATATTGTTTAGCTTCCTCTTGGGTCTTTAAAGCACCGGTCAGCATCAGTGCATCCACACGGTTAGGGGAGGAAGGCACAGAAATGATTTTTACAATATATTTATCGCCGGTCTCATTTTCCATAGCGGGGCAGCATTTGATTCCGTTATGATCGGAAATGGGATCGCCCATAATGAAGTTATCCAGTAATGGCGAAATCAATTTCGGTTCAGACAAGGTTTATCGCCTCCTTTTTAATCCATCTTATATGATAAAATAAAATTATCAAAAAAGCAACAAGTTTGTTATTGTTTTATTGGAAAGGAAATGATATAATAGAAAAAAAGATTCACAACTTACTGTTCAGAACGGAGGTCTTACAATGAGTAAAGTAATTTGTGATATATGTGGTACATCCTATCCCGAAACATCCAACCAATGTCCGATCTGTGGCTGTGTTCGTCCGGCAGAGGCTGTGGTAGCGGATGAAGTCCAGCAGGAAGAAGGGGGATACACCTATGTAAAAGGTGGCCGTTTCTCCAAATCCAATGTGAAAAAACGCAATATGGGTATTGCACCCCAGATGGTATCTACCAAAGCTCCCGGCAAGGCAGCTGGCCAAGCACCTGCTAAGGAGAAAAAGCCCGTCAATAAAAAAATCATTGGATTTATCATTGTGTTTGGTTGCCTACTCCTGATTTTGTCTGTGCTTGCCTTGATTCTTTGGGGTCAGACTAAGAAGGATGATACACCGAAGAATGATATTGTTGAAAATGTAGATGTGTCTTGTACCGGAATCAAATTATCGGTTCGTACATTTGAGATCACTTCTGCGGATGCAAGCCTTAATTTATCTGTAACAACCACACCTTCCAACACAACCGACAAGGTGACCTATACTTCTTCTAACCCCGATGTGGTCACCGTGGACGATAAGGGTAACATTACCTTTGTTTCCAACGGTAAAGCAGATATTTTGGTTCAGTGTGGTTCCATTAAAGATACTTGCACCATCACCTGTAATGTTCCGGAAGAACCCACAGAACCGGAGCCCACAGAAGAACCCACCCAGCCGCCGGTAGAGATCCGTTTCCTGACTACCTTGATTCAGACAACGGAGTACTTCCAGTGCGAGCCCAATACCAGTTATACGCTGTATGTCGGCCAAGTTCCGGTTACGGAAATCAGATGGTATTCGGAGAATCCGGATGTGGCAGAGTTCCGGGATGGTGTTGTCTATATGAAGGCAAATGGTACAACAACGGTCTATGCCGAATATGGCGAGCAAAAGCTTTCCTGCACAGTTATCGTAGGACCCGGCACCGATTATAATTTGTTATCACCGGACACGGATATTGACCTGGCTGATTATACCGGTTGGTGTAAATATGGTGCATCGTGGACGCTTAATATTGGTGATACATGGGTTAATGTTGACGGAAAAATGTATGAAAATTGCATTGATGTATCGATCAATAATGAAACCTATAATTTCGGTTTGTATGAATTGGAAACGGAAGCAGCAATAATTTTAGCATGGCGTCCTGTGTATAGTCATGAATCTGTGGTTTATGATGAGGATACAAAAGTGTTCAGCCGGAACAATGATGTTGAAAGAGGCGAAGCATTGTACTATGCGGAGCATGGTGATGAAACTATTTATTTATGTATCCGTTAATAAAAAATGGCAGCATTTAAAATGCTGCCATTTTTTTATTCCCCATCGATGGCGGGGCGACTTCTGCGGAACAACATGGTGATACACCAAAGACCGGCAAGACCAACGATGGCATAAATGATACGACTGATAATAGCATCCTGGCCGCCGAAGATCCATGCTACAAGATCAAATTGGAACAGACCGATCAGCCCCCAATTGATAGAACCGATAATGGAAATGATCAAAGCAAGTGTGTCCATTCAGATACCTCCGTTATATTGGTTGGATATTGCTATCATGTCCGATTTTTTCTGTTCTATACCTTGCAAAATATCATGTTTTTTTGTATAATCAAAAAATAAAATAATAATAAAAGAGGTATGGTTATGACGACTTTATATGAAGGTGCATTTGCAAAACTGAACCTGACGCTGGATGTGCTGGATAAGCGTCCGGACGGTTATCACGATATTAAAAGTATTATGCAAACGGTTTCCATCCGGGATGATATTGAGATCGATATTGGAACCGGTGAACCCTGGAGCTTGCATTGTGATAAAGAGGGCGTTCCTTGTGACAGCCGGAATCTTGCCTGGAAAGCAGCGCAGGCTTTTTTTGAAACCACGGGTAAAGATCCGGATGGTATTGCAATTCGTATTACCAAGCGGATTCCCATGGAGGCCGGTATGGCAGGTGGCAGTGCAGATGCGGCAGCGGTTCTTCGTGCCCTCAATCGTCATTACGATGCACCCTTATCTATTTTGGCTTTGGCAGAATTGGGTGCCACCATTGGCAGTGATGTTCCTTTTTGCGTGATTTGCGGAACGGCTTTGGCTGAAGGCAGAGGTGAGAGATTGCGGAAACTTCCGGATATGCCTGATTGTTTCTTTGTGGTATGCAAGCCGGAATTTTCTTCCTCCACACCGGAATTGTACCGTAAGATCGACGAGTCTGTGATTGGTCAAAGACCGGATCATTCGGCTGTGGAAAGTGCTTTGCTCAGCGGAGATTTATTAAAGATCGCGCAAAACCTTTGTAATGTATTTGAGCCTATTGTGACAAAGGAACATTTGGAACTGAATTATATTAAATCCATTTTTAATAGCTATGGTGCGATCGGTCAGCAAATGACCGGCTCCGGTTCTGCCGTTTTTGCGATTGTTGAAAGTTTCGAGTATGCCGCGGTGATCTGCGATATGCTTCGCGAGAATTATCCCCAGATCTATATTTGTAAGCCTGTATAAGTTTGAGATTGCCTGCATCTGATATAGACGCAGGCAATGTCCTTAATTTGGTACATTCCTTTTCTTATAATCCCAATATAATCCGAAAGGGGATAATAGAATGCTAACTTTGGTATTGGGTACAAACTGGAAACAGAATAAAAAGTACATTTTACATTGCATCGCAGAAGATGTAAAGAACTGGCAGGGCGGCAGAGTTTTAATGGTTCCGGAGCTTATCAGTCACCAGACGGAACGGGATCTTGCATCCGTTGTGGGCAATGCCGCCAGTCGGTTTGCAGAGGTTCTTTCTTTTTCCCGTCTTGCCAAACGGGTGGCGGAGGAAGAAGGTCAGGTGCTTATGGAGTGCCTGGATGAAGGTGGCAGAATCGTTGCCATGGCAGCAGCGGTACGACAGCTTCACAGCAAATTAAAAGCTTATGCCGCTGTGGAGACCAGACCGGAGTTTCTTGTCAATTTGCTGGATGCGGTGGATGAATTTAAACGCTGTTGTATCACGCCGGGAGATTTGTTGGAGGCATCCGGGAAAACAGAGGGTAGTCTTTCTCAAAAATTGGAAGAATTGTCCCTGATTTACGGATCTTATAACAGCATTTGTGAAAATGGCAAGCGTGATCCCAGAGATCAAATGACCTGGCTTCTGGAACTTCTGGAAGATTGTAATTACGGGGAAAATCATGTGTTCTACTTTGATGGATTTCCCGCCTATTCCAGACAGCACATGGAGATTTTGTATCACTTGATCCAAAATAGTCCCCGGGTGGTAGTGAGCTTAAATTGCGACAAACCCGGCTCCGAGCAGATGGCATTTGAGGAATCCGGAAACACGGCTGCTGATCTGATTTCCTTTGCTATTCAAAATCAGATCCCGTATCATATTGAATATATGACACCGGAACAAACACCTTTGCAAACAGTGGCAGATCATGCCCTGCAAGGGAAAATTCGGGAAGGTGTTGCCGCCGATCAGTTACATGTGTATCAATCTGAATCTCTGTACGATGCTTGCAGTTTCGTAGCCGAACAGATCATTGATGGAATTCAAGCCGGTGGCAGGTATCGGGATTTTAACATTGTGTGTACCGACCTGGATGGATATGAGTCCACGATCCAATCCGTTTTGCACCGAGCCCATATTCCGGTTTATTTATCCGGCACGGAGGATATTCTGGATAAAACCGTCATTTCCACCGTTTTGGCGGCAATGGATGTTGCTTTGGGTGGGTTTGAACAAAAAGATGTAATGCGTTACCTGAAATCCATGCTTTCTCCCATTGATCTTAACTTGGTGGACAAGATTGAAAATTATGCAATCTTATGGTCAATAGATGGGGCAGCATGGCTGAAGCCCTGGGAAAATCATCCCCGTGGTTTGGGAGAAGTGTGGACGGAGTATGATAAAGCCCAGTTGGATCGACTGAATGAAGGTCGTCAAAAGGCCATGGAGCCTTTGGCAACATTACGCCAGCGTTTTCGAGATGGCATCAATGTCCAACAGCAGGTCAAGGCATTGTATGGCTTTTTGGAAGAGATTTGCCTGCATAAGCGTTTGAAAGCTTTGTCTGCACAGATGGATCAACGCGGTGATAACCGAAATGCACAGATTTTGAATCAGCTTTGGGATATTTTGGTAGGGGCACTGGAACAATTGCACGATGTTTTGGCGGATGTTTTTTGGGATGTTGAAACATTCTCGAAATTGCTTAGATTGCTTCTGAGCTGTTATGATGTGGGTACCATTCCCTCCGTATTGGATGCGGTAAAGGTTGGCTCAATCAGTGCCATGCGTTGCGAAAGCTGTAAGCATTTGTTTGTTTTGGGTGCTTCGGAAGGCAATCTCCCTTCTTATGGAACTTCCGCAGGCGTACTGAATGATACGGAGCGTTCCACCCTCCAGCGTTTGGGTGTACCGATCAATCCCGGTGCTATTGAAGGTCTGCAAACCCAATTTTCCGAGATCCAGCAGGTTTTCTGTGGTGCCGATTCTGAAATTTCCGTATTCTGTTGCGATGGACAGCCATCCTATGTCTATAATCGTTTGATACTGTTAGCAGGTGATGAGAAAGTTGCGAAACCACAATTCGGTCCTGCTTTGACAGACCGTGGGGAAGCGGCGGCAATTTTGACCCGCAATGGATTGCAGGATCATGCCCAGGCTTTAAAGATCACGGAAGAAATGGATGTGATTTCCAAATCCAAAAATTATGATCTGGGCAAGATCAAATCGGAAAATATTGAGAAACTTTACGGCAATAAATTATTTTTATCTGCATCTCAAATTGACCGGGTGGCGGAATGTCGCCTGCATTATTTCCTGCGGTACGGCATCGGTGCAAAGGAGCGGAAGGCTGCAACGGTAGATCCTGCGGAATTTGGTACTTATGTACACGCAGTTTTGGAAGAATGTGGTCGTAAGATCCTGGATATGGGCGGTTTCCGTAATGTTTCCCTGGATGAAACATTGGCTTTGGCGGCAGATGCCTCTGCCAAATACTTCGCCCAGAGATTCCAGCAGATCGGAACGGAGCGGATGCAATATCACTTTAAGAAAAACAGCCGTGAACTGGATCGGATCGTCACAGAACTCTGGAAGGAAATGAGCGAAAGTAGCTTCGATGCGGTTGAGTTTGAACTTTCCTTTGGAGAAAAGGGGGTTATGCCTGCCATCGCCATCTCCGGCAGCAAAATGGAAGCACAGTTGGGTGGTTTTGTAGATCGTGTAGATCGTTGGGATTGTAATGGCATCCCTTATGTCCGGGTGGTGGATTATAAGACCGGTAAGAAAGACTTTGACTACTGTGATGTGTATAACGGCATCGGCTTACAGATGTTACTTTACCTCTATGCCCTGGAAGAGGGCGGCCAGGCCCTTTTTGGAAAGACTCCCGTTGCGGCAGGTGTACAATATTTTCCTGCCAGAATGCCTATGCTGACGGCAGACGGATCCCTGACGGATGAGGAAGCTGAAACCGAACATTTGAAAAAGCTGAAACGCCAGGGACTGCTTCTTTCGGATGAGCACGTGCTGTTTGCTGTTGAAAATAATGAAAATCCCAAGAGAATCCCGGTAAAACGGAAAAGCGATGGCACGATCAGCGGTGATATTGCCACTTCTCATCAGTTTACAATGCTCAAAAAGTATATTTATCATTTACTCCATGATATTGTGGATGATATTGCATCCGGTAATGTGAGCCCCAATCCCTACACAAGAGGCAGTAGTCGGGATGCTTGCAGATATTGTCCGTATCGTGCTGTATGTCACAGTACAGAGATTCCGGGCAGAAGAAACTATCAGGCTATGACAGCGGATCGTTTCTGGAATGAAATTGAGGAAAGAGAGGGGTAACGATGGCAGAACAATTGACTGTTCAACAAAGAAATGCTGTGGAAAATCGGGGCGGTAAACTGTTGGTTTCTGCCGCCGCCGGTTCCGGCAAAACGAAGGTGCTGGTGGATCGTCTTCTTCTGTATATCACGGAAAGTGCCGGAAAGATCAATATTGACGATTTTCTGATCATTACCTATACGAAAGCTGCTGCCGCGGAATTGCGTGGTAAAATTGCGTCAAAATTAAATGAACGATTGGCGGAAGATCCCGGAAATAAGCATCTTCAGCGACAGCTTCAGCGGTTATATTTGACAAAGATCTCCACGGTTCATGCATTTTGTTCCGATATTCTTCGAGAAAATGCCTATCGTTTGGACATTCCCGGTGATTTTCGGGTAGCAGAAGACAATGAATGTACACTTTTGCAATTGCAGGTCATTGATAAGCTGTTGGATCGGGCGTATGAAAACGGTGATGAAAATTTCCTTGCTTTCATTGATTCTCAGGAATTTGGCAGAAATGACAGATCCGTGCCGGAAATTATCTTAAAGGTTTATGAAAGTGCAAAATGTCATGTAGATCCGGAAAAATGGTTGGAAACTTGTTTAAACACCAATAACACCCAGGGAATCGAGGATGTATCTCAAACCCTTTGGGGAGAGTTTTTGATCACCCAATTGCATGACTATCTGGATATGCAGATCCATGCCTTGCAGATCTGTACAGACCGAGCAAGTGCCAATGATACCATGGAAAAGCCGGCACAACTGCTGGCAGATACGGTCAATCAGTTGGTTACACTGCGAAAAATGACCAAATGGGATGATATTGTTTCCGGTAAAAAAATCGAATACGGCACTTTAAATTTTGGTAAAAAATGCAGCGACTTGCAGTTGGCAGAGCAGATTAAAACAGTTCGAAACAACTGTAAATCCGGGCTTGAAAAGAAGTTAAAGCCTTTTGCTGATTATAGTGAGCAGGTGTTGCAGGATCTTAACTCCTGCGCAGATGCCACGAAAGGCCTGATCGATTTGGTTATCCGATTCTCTCAGGAATACGATAAGGTTAAAAAGGCAAGACGGATCCTGGATTTTGGAGATTTGGAACATAAGACATTGGATCTTTTGGTGGGAAAACACAGAAATTGTATCACACAAACGGCTACGGAGATCGGTCGCCGTTTTGTGGAGATCATGGTGGATGAATATCAGGATTCCAACGCAGTTCAGGATATGATCTTTGCTGCATTGACCGAGGAACGGCAAAATTGCTTTATGGTAGGCGATGTGAAGCAGTCTATTTATCAATTCCGTTTGGCAGATCCCGGCATATTCCTTTCCAAATACCACACATACAAAAGTAACGAGGATGCACAAGACGGCGAGGGCAGAAAAATCATGCTTAGCAGTAATTTCCGCTCTGCCGGATCTGTGATTCAGGCGGTAAATGATGTGTTTACCAATTGTATGGACGAAAATGTGGGTGGTCTTCAGTATGGAGAAGATGAAATGCTCCGGGAGGGGATTCCCCACGAAACCATTGACGAGCCGGAAATCGAATTGTGTGTACTGGATGTTCAGAAAGAAACATATCCCGAAGAAGCGGCCTATACCGCCAATCGGATCTGCGATTTGCTGGACGGTACTCACATGATTCGGGATAAAAAGGGTCTTAGACCCATTACGGCAGATGATGTGGTTATCCTGCTGCGTTCTCCCGGTTCTGTGGGTAACGAGTACCGATACGCCCTGGAAGCGAAAGGAATTCGCGTCAATTTTGGAAAAGGTGCGAATTTGCTGGAAACAGAGGAGGTTGCCTTTTTACGGGCTGTTTTGCAGATCATTGATAATCCCTTGCAGGATATTCCCTTATTGGCTGTACTGACCGGCAGATTTGTGGGTTTCACTGCGGATGATCTGGCAATGATCCGTGCAGGCGGTCGTAAATATCTGCTTTACGAATCTCTTAAAAAGTCCGATCTGCAAAAAGCAAAGGAATTTTTAGATTTGCTTTCAAAGCTACGGGATGAAGCAAAGTTATGCACCCTTTCCGCACTTATCAGTACTGTTATTTCCACCTTCCGCATGGACAGCATATTGGCATCCTATCCGGATCACGAGTTAAAACACAGTAATTTGCAGGCGTTTTGTGATCTTGCCGCAGGCTGTGAATCCCGTGGTCAAAAGGGACTTGACCAGTTTTTGGAATTTTTGGATTCTTCGGAGGAGAAAGGACTTCAGGCAACCTCAGAGCATAACATTACCAATGCGGTCACCATTATGAGTATCCATAAATCCAAGGGATTGGAATTTCCCGTTGTGTTTTTGTGCGGTTTATCCCGTGATTTTAACACAGAAGACACCAAAGCCCAGATCCTATGTCATAAGGAATTGGGAATCGGACTGAATTGTGTGGATTTAGAGAAACGAATCCGGTATCCGTCTGTTGCCAAAAAAGCCATTGCCGCTAAGATTGCACAAGATGCATTGTCAGAGGAAATTCGAATCTTATATGTGGCGATGACCAGGGCGAAGGATCGCCTCATCATGGTTTATTCTGTACCCAATGTGCAGAAGAATCTTGCCGGTATCGTCAATTGTATGGATATTTGTGAAAAGAAACAGCTGATCTCCGGTGTGAAATGCCCTGGTACATGGATTCTGTTGACTGCTTTAAGGAAAATGGAATCCGGGGCATTGTTTGCTTTGGCAGGAAGGCCGGATCATTTGGTGATTTCCGATGTGCCGTGGAAGGTTACGGTGGAAACCGTAATGGATAACCAGTCGGTTGCTGTAATTTCCGATACGCCTCAGGAGGAAAATATCGCCATAGACCTGAATCGTCTGGAATCTTCACTTAACTATGTTTATCCCCATCCCGTTGCCACCGGATTTCCTTCCAAAATGACTGCCACCCAATTAAAAGGCAGAGTGAAGGATCAGGAAGCCCAGGATAATACCCTGGAGAGCAAGGGCGTAGTGCGAAACTGGAAATTGCCGTCTTTTGCCGGTTCTACCACGCAAGAAGGAATCAGCTTTGGCAATAAACTTCATAAAATCATGCAGTACGGTGATTTTTCCGGCTGTTATTCCTTAGAGGATGTTCAGTGGGAAATTCAGCAGATGGTGAATCGGGGCGTCTTGAAAGCAGAAGAAGTGACCGGTGAAGAAAGTGAAATGATATGGGATTTACTGGATAGTGAGATCGGATTTAAAATTCGTTCTGCACAGACGGTAATACGGGAGTTTAAATTCTCGGTTTTGGTGGATGCCAAGGCGTTTGACCCGTCTCTTACAGATGATAAGATTCTTTTGCAGGGCGTGGTTGATTGTGCCATCATTGAAGATGACGGTATTACGGTCATTGATTATAAAACGGATCGTATCACCGATGAAAATGCCCAGGAACTCATCAACACTTATTCCAATCAGGTCATGACCTACGGGAAAGTCTTGTCGGAGATCTATGGGCGGAAGATCAAATCTGCCATGCTTTATTTTTTCCGGAATCATCAGTTTGTTCATGTGAGCTAAAAAGTCTACGCCGAAAAGCTCTGTGCTTTTCGGCGTAGTGCATTTATCGGTTGTTCTGATTCTGCTGATTGCTGTTTTTGTTCTGCTGATTGTTCTGATTCTGCTGATTGCTATTTCTATTCTGCTGATTCTGCTGATTCTGCTGGTTCTGGTTCTGCTGGTTCTGATTTCTGTTCTGGTTATTCATATCGATTCCTCCGATTTTTGTTGGCGGAAACGGTCCGCAAAGATAGTATGACCTCTTTTTCAGGATTTATCCCTTGCTTTAAAGATAATCGCGACCAATAATCCGGCGATGATCGCGGCAGTGATACCGCCTGCTGAGGCATTCAGGCTGCCGGTGAATACACCAAGCAGACCATTTTCGTTCACTGCTTTTTTAACACCATTTGCCAAAACATTACCGAAACCGGATAGGGGAACGGTAGCACCTGCACCGGCAAAGTCTTTCAGTTTGTCATAGATTCCAAAACTACTTAATATAACGCCTGCGACCACATATCCCACCAGGATCCTGGCCGGTGTTAATTTGGTTTTATCAATGAGGATCTGTCCAATCACACAGATCGCTCCGCCCGTCAGAAAAGCCAATATATATTCTCTCATTTTGAAACTCCTTCGATACAGACAGCGTGACATACACCGGATATGGGCAATCCTTGTTGTACAGAGGTAGGGGAGAGCAATGCCCCCGTACCGCAAAAGAGGATCTTTTTCAGCTGGCCGGTATTGAGTTTATGCAGTAAATAGCTGCAAAGTGTTACGGCACTGCAACCGCATCCTGATCCGCCGGAGTGGACATCCTGCTTTTTTTGATCGAAAATGATCGTTCCGCAGTCATCCAAAATACCACCCATTTGTAATCCTTTTTGAGAACATAGGGTAAAAAGAATTTCTTTTCCCAATTGCCCCAGATCTCCGGTGACGATCATATCATAATCACCCGGTTCTGCCCGGAAATCCTCCAGATGGGAGCAGATCGTATCCAAAGCCGCCGGTGCCATAGCTGCCCCCATGTTGTTTGCGTCTGTGATACCCAAATCTGTGACAGTGCCGATGGTACAGCCGGTGATCTTCGGGCCTATTCCTTTTTGACACACCAACGCCGCACCGGAACCGGTAACCGTCCATTGTGCTGTGGGAGTCCGCTGACCACCGTAATTCAGTGGGAATCGATATTGTCGCTCCGAAGATGGAAAATGGGATGATGTCATTGCCACAACATTGTCTGAAAAACCGCCACCTACGGTCATGGCGGATAACAGTAAACTTTCTGCCATGGTCGAGCATGCACCATATAATCCCAAATGCGGAATGTTTTTATTTCGCAGCGTGAAGGAAGATCCGATACATTGATTCAAAAGATCTCCGGAATATACCAATCCTATATCGTCGTTGGATAAATTGGCCTTGTGCAAGAGCTGGTTCAGGGCAGCTTCCTGCATTTTTTTCTCGCCCTGCTCCCATGTTTTTTGTCCCATGTAGCTATCGGCAATTTTTATATCAAAGTATTCTGCCAGAGGACCTTCCGATTCTTTTTTTCCTACAATAGATGCCCAGGCTGTAATGACCGGCGGTGTTTCAAAGGAAAAACTTTGTTTTCCAACCCTTCTGTTTTGCATATTTTCACATCCTTTTTCCTTATTATGTTCGGATAATCGGAAAATATAGCAAAAAAATAACTGCTGACCAAATAGTCAGCAGTTAATTTTATCATTTACCGGCAAGGGCTCTTTCCAGCCATACACAGCCGACATCCAGTGCGGTGTACAGACCGGCTTTCTCGCTTTTTTTCACCACGCGGTCACGACTTTTGGCCGCAGGATCGGTAAGCTGAAGCTGTACAGAAACACGGGTGGCAATATCCATATCGTTCACTTTTTTAGATTCCAAAACCTGGAGCATAACAATATGGGAATCCGCCATCGATCCGTAATAGATCAAATTATCTTTACGCATCAGGGGATGGCCTTTATATGTGAGATAAGAATTTGCTTCGGACATAGAGAAATCCTCCTTAAAATAATCGTATCGGGAGGCTTTTGTGGTGGCAAAAGCCTCCCGTGTTCTGGGTCAGTCAAACAGATAATTTTTTACAAGTGCCTGGAGAAGTTCATCCCGGTCCAACTTACAAATTTTACTTCTTGCATTGTTGTAATTTGTAATGTAGGTGGGATCTTCTGTCAGCAAATAGCCAACGATCTGGTTGATAGGATTGTAACCTTTTTCGTTCAGAGCATCGAATACATCACGGAGAATTTGACGCATTTGCTCTTTATCATCACAAGGAACTTGAAATTTTCGTGTAATACTGTTTTTATCCGTCATGTTAAACGACCTCCTTATCTGTATTAGATATATTATATCCGATTTCTCTCGCGGTGTAAAGACCTTTTTCAGATATTTTACCGCAAAATTGCACCAAGCTTATCATTTAAAGCGGTCAAAATGTTTTTAATCACCTTTTCGGAATCTTCGTCAGTCAGTGTGCGATCGTCGGCACGCAGTTCCAATGCAAAAGCAAGACTCTTTTTGCCTTCGGCAATACCGGTTCCCCGATAGATGTCAAACAAACGGACACTGCGTAACAACTTACCGGCAGATGCACCGATTACATCTTCGATTTGTGCAACAGTCACGGCTTCATCACAAACCACAGCAATATCACGGCTGACGGTGGGATACTTAGGCAGGGGGGTGTAGGTTGCTTCCGGCAGACGAATTTCAAACAGAGAATTGAAATTCACTTCAGCACAGTAGACTTCGCAGTCCATGCCGTAATTTTTGGCGACCAGAGGATGGATCTGACCGATGTAACCCAGAATTTCACCGTTTGCAGTGATCTTAGCACAACGACCGGGGTGGTAGGAAGGATTGTTCTTCTCAGCTTCGTAGGAAACTTTAGCTACATTGAGGCCCTTCAAAACAGCTTCCAGTTCGCCCTTCAGGGAGAAGAAATTTTCCTCAGCACCAAAGCTGCCCAGTACCAGGATCTTAGGTTCTTTGGGTAGCTTTTCGCCTTCCACGGGCAGATAGATCTTTGCCAGCTCGTAAAGCTTTGCCTGCTTGTTGTGGTAGGCGTTGTTTCTGCCCAAAATGTCCAGCATGGAGGGCAGGGCAGTGGTACGCATTACGGAAGTATCTTCGCCCAGAGGGTTCTGAATCTTCAATGTATTGCGAAGTACAGAATCTTCAGGCAGACGGATCTGGTCGAAGATAGTGGGAGAAACAAAGGAATAGGTGATGATCTCGCTAAAGCCCAGGGAACGGCAGAGAGAACCGGCTTTGCTTTCAAACTTCATCATGGGAGAATAGCCACCCTGGGTAGAAGTTCTGAATGCTGTGGTGGGAATCTTGTTATAACCGTAGGAACGACCGATTTCTTCGGCAATATCTGCCATCAGGTTCAGGTCAGGACGGAAAGAGGGAATTAAGATGTCGTTGCCCTCTACGGGAATCTCCAAAAGCTCCAGATATTTGACCATGTCCTCTCTGGAAATATCAGTACCCAGCAGGGCGTTGATCTTCTCAGGCTCCAGAGCTACGGTATGAGGCTGGGGAACATAGTTGATAATATCGATGGTGCCGTCCAGCACATCACCGCACTGAAGAAGCTCTACAAGCTCACAAGCACGCTGTACAGCAGGCACGGTCATCATGGGATCCAGATTCTTTTCAAACTTGCCGGAGGATTCGGTACGCATACCCAAGGCAAGTGCAGTCTGTCGAATGGAAGTGCCGTTAAAGTTGGCAGATTCGAAAACCACCATGGTGGTGTCGTCCTGAATCTCAGAGTTTTCACCACCCATGATTCCGGCAAGACCGATAGGCTTGTTTTCATCGGCGATAACCAGCATACCGGGCTTCAATGTACGAACATTGCCATCCAAAGTGGTCAGGGTTTCGCCTTCTTCTGCTTCACGGACAATGATCTTGCCGGAAGAAACATAGCGATAATCAAAAGCGTGCATGGGCTGGCCGTACTCCAGCATGACATAGTTGGTAATATCCACAATGTTATTGATGGGACGGACACCGTTTGCACGAAGTCTTTGACGAAGCCACTTGGGGGAAGGACCGATCTTAACATTGGCAACCATACGGGCAGTATAGCGGTTGCAAAGATCTTCAGCAGGAACTTCCACATCCAGCTTATCATACATACAGCCGGCGTCGCTGCCTTTCACAACGGGTTCGTGATGCTTCATCTTCTTACCGAAGGCGGCGGCAGATTCACGAGCCAAACCGATGATGGAATAGCAGTCGGGACGGTTGTTGGTGATTTCAAATTCCACAACAGTATCATCGTTACCGATGACTTCGTTAATATCCTGACCGACATAGCAGTTTTCGTCGTTGAGGATCCAAATGCCATCAGCAAATACACCGGGCAGATCATTCTGTGTCAGGCCCAGTTCTTCGAAAGAGCAAAGCATGCCGTTGGACTTCTCGCCTCTGAGCTTGCCCTTTGTGATATGAACGCCACCGGGCAGCCAGGAAT
>JAZRRA010000056.1:0-11205 GCA_045650305.1 Faecousia sp. | reverse complement strand
TGCAGTTTGGCGGTAACGACCAGTGGAGCAATATGCTGGGCGGTACAGAACTGATCCGTAGAAAGCTCTCCAAGGATGCCCATGCCATGACCATCACCTTGCTGCTCAATTCCGAGGGTAAGAAGATGGGTAAGACTGCCAAAGGCGCTGTGTGGCTGGACCCCAATAAGACCACACCCTTTGTGTTCTATCAGTACTGGCGTAACGTGGAAGATGCCGACGTTCTCAAGTGCATCCGTATGCTGACATTCCTGCCCCTGGAGCAGATTAATGAGATGGATTCCTGGGAGGGTTCTCAGCTGAACACTGCAAAGGAGATTCTTGCCTACGAGCTGACGAAGCTGGTTCACGGCGAGGAAGAGGCTGATAAGGCAAAGGCTGCGGCTATGGCACTGTTTGCCGGCGGCGGTGGTGGGGCCAATATGCCCACCACCGAGCTGACAGATGACCAGCTGACAGACGGTAAGATCGGTATCCTGAACCTGATGGTAGCCTGTAAGCTGGCTGGCTCTAACGGCGAGGCAAGACGACTGGTTCAGCAGGGCGGCGTATTCGTCAATGACGAAAAAGTGCCGGATCATACTTTTGCAATTACTGCAGATCAGCTCAAAGAGGGTGTCAAGATCCGCAAGGGTAAGAAAGTATTTCACAAGGCTGTTTTGGCATAATGTTACCCCCTCCGATGCTTTCCGGCATCGGACGGGATTGCTTATTGGAAGTAGGCTTCGATTCGTTTTTGATTTTCTGCTGTCAAGGGGGAAAGGGGCAATCGGCAACCGCCACAATCCAGTCCCAGGCAGGCCATAGCTGCTTTGACCGGGATGGGATTGACTTCGCAGAACAGAAGTTGGGTTAAAGGTACCAGTGCTGCCTGCATTTGTCCTGCGGATTCAAAATCTCCGTTGATGGCCGCTTGGGTCATGCTGATCATTTCCTGGGGGCAAAGATTGGAGGAAACGGAAATGACGCCTTGACCACCTAATGCCATAATGGGGACAGTCATATCGTCGTTGCCGGACCATATAGCGAAATTGGAGCTGCATTGGTTTTTGATTTGTAAAATTTTAGTGATGTCTGTGCTGGCTTCCTTGACACCTGCGATATTCGGCAGTTTGGATAGCCGTTTGTAGACGGAAACGGGAATATCCACACCGGTTCGGGAAGGTACATTGTAGACGATCACGGGGATCGATACACTGTGGGTAATGGCTAAGTAATGGGCATATAGTCCGTCGGGGGTGGCTTTGTTGTAGTATGGGGATACCACCAACAGACCATCTGCACCGGCGTCTTGTGCCGCCATGCTCAGTTTAACGGCATGGGCGGTGGAATTTGAGCCGGTTCCGGCAATTATTTTGCAATCATCTCCTGCTACGGCTTTGCATTGCCGTATCAGTTCCAGCTTTTCTGTATCCGTTAAAGTTGCACCCTCGCCGGTGGTGCCGGCAACCACAACGGCTTTGATCCCGGCGTCTATTTGCCGTTTGAGCAGTAATTTTGCCATGGGATAGTTGACTTTTCCGGAAAGAAAGGGTGTTACCAGTGCGGTGCAAACACCTGAAAAGAAGGGTTTATTCATAATCTCATACCTCCTTGCCAATCTATGCAGGAGATGTGATTTTTGCGTGTTGCAAAATTAGAAAAAATCCGCTATACTGTATAAGATAAAGATAAATCTTTGGAGGAACGATTTTGAAGACCCATGATTTTTGGTATCACCTGCCGGAAGAGCTGATTGCCCTCACGCCCCTCATGCAGCGGGACAGCTCCCGTTTGCTTGTTCTTAACCGGGAAAACGGTGAAGTTCGACATCAGCATTTTTATGATATGATTCAGTATATCCAGCCCGGTGATTGTCTGGTTTTAAATGACTCCCGCGTGTTACCGGCTCGTCTGTTGGGACACCGTCCCACCGGCGGTATGGTGGAATTACTCCTTCTGCGTGATTTGGGAGAAGGAAAGTGGGAATGTCTTGCTAAGCCCGGAAGAAAATGTTTAGTAGGGCAGGAGGTGATCTTCGGTAACGGGGAACTGACTGCCACGGTTGTGGAAGTGTGTGAGGACGGAAATCGTATCGTGCAATTCCATTATGAAGGCATTTTCCTGGAAGTGCTGGAACGGTTGGGTAAAATGCCCTTGCCCCCCTATATTAAGGCAGAACTTGCCGATCAGGAGCGTTACCAGACTGTCTATTCCAAAGAAGTCGGCTCTGCCGCTGCCCCCACTGCCGGATTGCACTTTACGGAAGATCTGCTGAATCAGCTTCGGGAAAAAGGTGTCCAGATCGCCTTTGTTACCCTCCATGTGGGACTGGGTACATTCCGTCCCGTAAAGGCGGAGGATGTTTTGGACCACCACATGCATGCTGAGCTTTGTATGATTTCCGAGGAAACCGCCCATGTTTTAAATGAAACCCGTCGAAATGGTGGCAGGATCATTTGTGTTGGTACGACATCCTGCCGAACACTGGAATCCCTTGTCCATGAGGACGGAAGTTTTCAGGCAGGTTCCAAGTGGACGGAGATCTTCATTTATCCCGGCTATCAATTTAAGGCTATGCAAGGGCTCATCACCAATTTCCATCTGCCGGAAAGCACATTGGTGATGCTGGTATCTGCCTTTGCAGGAAGAGAAAAAGTGTTGGCCGCCTATCATGAGGCTGTTCAGCAGCGGTACCGTTTCTTCTCATTTGGTGATGCAATGCTGATTTTGTGAGGTAATTATGTTTAAACTACTGAAAACAGAGGGAAAAGCCAGACGGGGTGAATTTACCTGCGCCCACGGTACTGTGCAAACTCCCGTGTTTATGAATGTGGGCACACAAGGTGCGATCAAGGGCGCTTTGAGTGCAAAAGATCTGAAGGAGATCGGTTGTCAGGTAGAACTTTCCAATACCTACCACCTGCATCTTCGACCCGGTGATGAACTGGTGAAGGAATGTGGCGGTCTGCATAAGTTCATGACCTGGGATGGCCCGATTTTGACAGACTCCGGTGGATTTCAGGTATTCTCCCTTTCTTCTTTGCGGAAGATCAAGGAAGAAGGCGTTACATTTGCATCCCATATCGATGGTCATAAGATCTTTATGGGCCCGGAGGAGAGTATGCAGATCCAGTCCAATTTGGGTTCAGATATTTGTATGGCCTTCGACGAATGTATCGAAAATCCTGCACCCCGGGAGTATGTGAAGCAGAGTGTGGATCGTACCTACCGCTGGCTTGAGCGTTGTAAGGCAGAAAATGCACGGCTTAACGCCTTGCCGGATACGGTGAATCCCCAGCAGATGTTGTGGGGTATCAATCAGGGCGGTACTTATGGGGATATTCGTGTGGATCACATGAAACGGATCGCAGATTTAGACTTGCCCGGTTACGCCATCGGCGGCCTTGCAGTGGGAGAAACTGCGGAAGAAATGTACGATGTGATTGAAACGGTTGAGCCCTATATGCCCGTGGAAAAGACCCGGTATCTCATGGGCGTGGGAACACCCACCAATATCATTGAGGCAGTGGCACGGGGCGTGGATTTCTTTGACTGCGTTATGCCTGCCCGAAATGCCCGTCATGCCCGTTTGTTCACCTGGGAGGGTGCGATCAACCTGAAAAATGCCAAGTACGCCAAGGACATGAATCCCATCGATTCTAACTGTGATTGTCCCGTATGCCGCCGGTACAGCAGAGCCTATATTCGCCATCTGTTTGTGGCGGAGGAAATGCTGGCTATGCGTCTTTGTGTCATGCACAATCTGTATTTCTATAATAAATTGATGGAAAAAATCCGAAATGCTTTGGATAACGGCACATTCGAAGCCTTCAGATGTGAATATTCTGAAAAATTATCCCGTAGAATCTAAAATACCCTTGCTTTTTATAGAATGGGTGCTATAATATTTTGGAAATAACTAACAAAGGAGTTTATTATGGATCCAACTTTTCTGATTATGATGGGCGTTATGATCGCAATTTTCTATTTCCTGATGATCCGCCCCGAAAACAAGCGTAAGAAGGAAGCAGAAGAAATGCGTAATAACCTTTCCGAAGGTGACCGCATTACTACCATCGGTGGCATTACCGGTGTGATTGTGAACATTAAGGACGACAAGTTTGTAATCGAGACCGGTGCTGACCAGGTTCGCATCGAATTCTGCAAGTGGGCTCTTTCTACCAATGACACTGCTGACGAGAGAAGAAAAGAAGAAATGAAGCGTCGCGAGGAAGAAAAGGCCAAGGCCAAAGCCGCAAAGAAGGCAAATAAGGAAAAATAATAAAAGCCAGCGTGGATTTTGTTCCACGCTGGTTTTTTTACGAAAGAATCAGGTTATAGTTTATGGTAAATCTTCAATATTGTGCCGTTTGTTTCGTTCAGATCTGATAATGTTCCTGCTCCCATGCCAAAGTAGAATACTCCGTCGTGGTAAGTAAAGCTTTGGGCAGGAGAGGGGAAGGTAAAGTAGAAGATCTCACGGAAGAGATTACCGGTTTGGGTTTTGCAACGGATGGAGGTACGGTATTGTCCGTCCTCAGTCGGCGAAATGACACAGACATACAGCTTGTCTTCAATTACCCGAAGATCGGAGACCAAAGTCTTTTCGCCAAAGCTGATTTGGCTGGCTGTGACCATATCGTTGGAAAAGTATAAGTTTCCGGTGGTAAAGTACATGGTGTCCCGGTACTGTGCTTTTCCGCAAAAGGCTTGATAACTGATCCTGCGGAAGGTTAGTTTTTGGGGCAGGTCGCTGTAATAGTGAAAAGCACCGTCTCGGTACTGATACAGTTCCATAAGGGTTTGGGTATTGTCATTGCGAAGATAAAAGGCGTAGAGGGAATTTTCGTAGATAAAGAAATCATATACCCGGATTTGCAGATAGGTTGCTCCGTTCGCGGAGGTATCTAAGGGTTTTGAATCTTTGTACATAGTGACTTGGGAAAATGTGGTTCCGCCATCTTCCGATACGGCAATGGGATATTCACCGGCTGATACACCCAAACCTACAAACAGTTTCCCTTCAAACTCCACAACATCCAACTGGTGGATTCCGCCGGGAATGTTTCGAAGGATGTGCCATGTGCCGTTTTCGTACCGATACAGATTGCCGAAGGTCCAATCTTCCCGGGGATCACAGCCGGGGGCGATGAGGGTATCACCCACGGAAATAAACCGTTCGATCTGCTCGTCCGGCATCTGATCTCCACCAGCCCATGTATTGGTTTCCAAATCGTAATGGTAAATGGGGACAGGCCCTGAGTTTGCATCATAGTCACCGCCGCCCACAAATAATTTTCCGTCGTGGATCTCCACATCCCATGCAGTCCTGGCGGTGATACCCTCCGGATAATAGGATGCAAGAGGGATGCCTAAATGATCGTAATTTGCCTCATAAGCGGCGGCAGGTGTGGAAAGTGGGGTCAGGGCAGGCTGAACGATGGATAACAGAATCAAAATTATTTTTAGCAGGAGAGAAAATTGAGCCATCCGTTTCACCTCCAATCCCAGTATAACAGAAAAAATCGGATTTACAACCTAAATCTTGTGATATGCGTCTTGACTTTTTCTATATGCTGTGTATAATGTACCCATAAACCAAATAAACCTATGATGCTTTTCAGGAAAGTGGCGTCAATCCACAAAAAAACAAAATGTTGACTGAAAAGCGGAGGACTCTCTGGAGAACACATTAAATTGTGTGCCGAAGGTGCAAGGCAAAAGCCGAATCTCTCAGGCAAAAGGACGGAGATGCTTGATTTTCAGGCAAATTCTGTGTTCGGCAGTCCTCTTATGAGGCTGTCGGTTTTTTTGGTATTTTTTCAGAAAGAAGGACAAAAATTATGTACGGAAAACCTATTGACTCCATTGGCTTTGTATCTCAGTTTGACCCGGATGTTGCAGCAATGATGGGCCGGGAACTGACCCGTCAGCAGGATGGCATCGAGTTGATCGCCTCCGAAAACTTTGCTTCTCCTGCGGTGATCGCCGCTATGGGTTCTATCCTCACCAATAAGTATGCAGAAGGATTGCCCGGTAACCGTTATTATGGCGGCTGTCAGTATGTGGATGAACTGGAAAGCCTTTGTATCGAAAGAGCCAAGGCACTGTTTGGTGCAGATTTTGCCAATGTCCAGCCCCATTCCGGCGCCCAGGCCAATGCAGCCGTTCAGCTTGCAATTTTGAAGCCCGGTGATACCATGATGGGCATGAGCCTTGCCAACGGCGGCCACCTTTCTCATGGTAGCCCGGCCAATATTTCCGGTAAGTACTACAATGTGGTGTCCTATGATGTAAACCACGAAACCGGCCTCATTGACTATGATGAGATTCGGGATCTGGCAAAGAAGAATCAGCCCAAGCTGATCATTGCCGGTGCATCTGCCTACCCCAGAGCCATTGATTTCTCCATCTTTGCGGATATTGCCCATGAGGTTGGTGCTGTATTTATGGTAGATATGGCACATATTGCCGGTTTGGTCGCCGGTGGTATGCACCAGAACCCCGTGCCTTATGCCGACATCGTTACCACCACTACCCATAAGACCCTCCGTGGTCCCCGAGGCGGCCTGATCATGGGTAAAGAGGAATTTGCCAAGAAGATCAATTCCGCCGTATTTCCCGGCACTCAGGGCGGTCCTTTGGAGCATGTGATCGCTGCAAAGGCTATCTGCCTGAAGGAAGCTATGAGCGATGACTTTAAGACCTATGCACAGAATGTGGTTTCCAATGCCAAGGTTATGGCCAATTCCTTGCTGGAGGAGGGCTTTGACCTGATCACCGGCGGCACGGATAATCACCTGATGCTGGCTGACCTCCGTCCCATGCAGATCACCGGTAAGGAGCTGCAGAGCCGACTGGATGAAAACCATATCACCTTGAACAAGAATGCCATTCCCGGAGATCCTGAAAAGCCTTCTGTCACCAGCGGTGTCCGTATCGGTACTGCTGCTGCCACAACTCGTGGCCTGGGTGCTGACGAAATGAAGCAGATCGCCCATTGTATTGCATTGACTGCCAAGGACTTTGAAGGCACTTCCGCAGAAGTGAAGGCAACTGTTGCCGCAATCTGTGAGAAATTCCCCCTTTATAAATAATGATGACCATTCATGGGTAAGACTATTCTTGCATTTACGAAGTAAATGGAGTATAATCCCATCCGAAGGAAGTGAGAAAACATGTTAAAAGCATGGCGTCATTTCTGCACGATCACCAAGCATCGTCATATTGTGCGGAAAGGTTGTTTTCGGGTGGGGTTATACTGGCAGGGTCTTACCCATGATTTATCGAAATACAGTCCTGCTGAATTTATAGTGGGTGCAAAGTATTATCAGGGAACTCGCAGCCCCAATGCGGCAGAGCGGGAGATCCTGGGGTATAGTACAGCCTGGATGCACCATAAGGGTAGAAATCGCCATCATTACGAATATTGGTCGGATATGAGCCCGGTAACAAAAAAATATGAGGCTGTCCCCATGCCCAGAAAATATCTGGTGGAAATGGTCATGGACCGTCGTGCGGCTTGCATGGTCTATGAAGGGGAAAAATATACAGACGGCTCTGCACTGGCTTATTTTGAAAAGAGCCGTGAGCGACTGCTGATGCATGAGCAAACCCGTCAGGAGTTGGGATATATCCTGACTATGCTGAAGGAAAAAGGGGAGAAGCAGACCTTTTCCTATCTTCGGGAAAGCGTGCTGAAGGGTTTACCCTTTCCCTGGGATAATGAATAAAATGTGTTGAAACGGGCATAATGGTTGTACAGAAAAAAAGTATGAAAAAATGGAAAAAAGTTCTTGACATTTTTCCTACTTTCTGTATAATAATATCCGTGCTTGACACATAGAGGATTAGTGTAACGGTAGCACACCGGACACTGACTCCGTTCGCGGGGGTTCGAATCCCTCATCCTCTGCCAGAAAAGAAACAACCTTTGTCTATCTGACAAAGGTTGTTTCTTTTTAACGAAATAAATCCCCTGCGGGATTTGTGAAATAAGCTTCGCGTGTGAAATATTGCTACGCAATGTGAAATGCCTGCGGGCGTGAGTGGATTTATTTCATTTCACATTCGGTGGAACACCGAATATTTCACAATGACCTCAGGTCATTATTTCACATCCGAAGGATATTTCACTTGATTTTGCAGTGAAAATCATCATAACTACGAATGCCCAGCTTGGATCCATTTCCAGCTGGGCGTTTGCGTTTTATAGGATAGGCTGCTTTTATGAAAATTCATTTTAAATGCTTTCGTGAAAAAATACATAGTAATAGCCTGTTATGTATGATATAATGCCCATAGAGGTGATTGATTATGAAAAAACTTCTTAAATTTCTACTTTCCTTAGTGATAACCGGTGTTATTTGTGTAGCAATATACGAAATATATCCCACCATCCGGGACACTGTATCCGACAGGGTCTTACCTGTTATTGAGGAAGTGCAAAACCCCAACGACTCCGATATATCCTATACGACCTATCCTTCTGTTGCAAGTATGGAAGAATTACGGGATTTCATCATAGATCATCGGGAGGCGGCAATTACAGAGTTTTCTTTTATCTATGCAGGAAATGATAAAATTGAGCCGTTGATGCTGGCGGAAATTTACGGTGCATCTCATATTTCCTGGTCCAAAAAGGGGGACATTTATCATGTGACCGTAACGGAATTTCCCGGAAACCGCATTGTAAAAGCCTATCAAACCGGTGATGATTCTGCACTCAATGCGGAGGAAAAAGAGGCATTGCAGCGAGCAGTGGCCCTTTTGGAGGAGATAACGGCACAAACTGAGGATAGCTGGGAGCTGGAGCGGCTTATCTATGAAACCCTTTGCGGGGAAATTACCTATTACACCGACAAACAAATGGAAAATACCGATAAAGAAAGACCCCGGTATGTTTCTGCGGTTGGTGCATTGGTGGATGGACTGGCCAACTGTCAGGGCTATACAGATGCATTTTATACCTTAGGCACCATGGCAGGCTTCCGGATCGGCCGTCTTGCTGTGGATACACCGACCATGGGACACATGGTCAATACCATCTGCCTGAATGATCAGTGGTACATTGTGGATGTGACCTACGGCGATTCTAACGAAGGAACGATCAATTACCGACTGTTTAATGCAGGCATGGATATGGTAGGGGAGTATTGGTGGAATCGGGAAATAGAGCCGTATCCCATTGCAGAAACAACCGATGAAAGCTTATATTACTACTATGTCCATGACATCGTATTTGACAATATGACGGATATGGCAGATTATATTTGCGAAAAATGGTGCTATGACGGGATGGATACGGTCATGGTTATGCTCAAGGGAGAATCGGATGGAAGTCTGCTGCAGTCTGTACTGTATGACAGCTTGACCTGGTATAATATAGCGGTTTCTTACCGGATCATATATCATTCCAACGGGACGGATACTTTTTATTCGGTTTTGTTTTCATAAAATCATCCGTTCACCTGGATGATTTTGGGAAATTATCTTGATTTTTCTTGCGAATATGATAAAATTGAAAAGGCTATGCCTTTGTATTTAACAGAAACGAAAAGGGGATCCAATTATGTTGAAAGTAGCAATTGTCGGTTTTGGCAGCCGTGGTCAAATGTTTGCCAGAAAAATTCGTGAGGATGATACCGTGCAACTGTATGCGGTTGCAGAAATTGTGGAAGCCAGTCGGGAGGCTGCTGCGGATTTTGGTGTTGCACCCGAGCTGCGGTTTGCCAGTGCGGATGAATTTTTTGCACAGGGCAAAATTTGCGATGCCATCTTCATTTGCACCCAGGATGCACAGCACATTGATATGGCTTTGAAGGCTATGGAATTGGGCTATGATATTTGCCTGGAAAAGCCTGCTGCGGTGAATATTGAGGATTGTATCAAAATCCGGGATACTGCCAATCGTTTGGGCAGAAAGGTTATGCTGACCCATGTTATGCGCTATTCGCCCTTCTATCAGTACATTAAGAAAGTGATCGACGACGGCACTTTGGGTGAGATCGCTACCATCAACCAGACGGAGAATATTGCCTATTGGCATTTTGCTTTAAGCTATGTCCGTGGCCCCTGGAGAAAGATGGCAGACAGTAGCTGCACCATCATTGCTAAGTGCTGTCACGATGTGGATATTATCAACTGGCTGATGCCCTCCAAGTGTGAAAGTGTCAGTTCTTTCGGTAAGCTGTTCCATTTCTGCAAAGAAAAAGCTCCCGAGGGCAGTGCGGACTGGTGTGTGGACTGTGCCCCGGAAGTGAAGGAAAAGTGCCTTTACAATGCCTATAATATCTATCCCCAGAGAATGAATACCTCTGTGGTTGGCGGCACTGCCCGTTTGAAGGGAAAAGATATTTATGAAGTTTTGGACGGCAAGGAAGATGTGATCGGCCGCTGTGTATATCGTGGTGAAAATGATGCCATTGATAATCAGGTTGTGAATATGAACTTTGCAAACGGTTCTACTGCCCACCTGACCATGACCGCATATTCCGAGCGTTGCTACCGCTATGTCCATGTCCATGGCACGAAGGGTCAGATCCATGGTGATGCCGATGATGGTATTCTCCATCTGACTGTGTTTGGTCAGCCTGAAGTGACCATCAATGTCAATGAAATGACGGATCAGCTATTAAATGACGGTCATGGTGGCGGTGACTATTTCCTGTACAAGGACTTTATCGATTACATCACTGTAAATTCTCCCAGCTTTACCCGTACTACCATCGATGATTCCATTGAAAGCCACCTGATTGGCTTTAAGGCTGAGGAAAGCCGTATCCATGGCGGTCAAGTATTTTCTATTGAGTAATAAAGGTTGATTATGAAGATTAAGTTATTATTTCAAGGTGACAGCATCACCGATGCCGGCCGCAGTTATGAAGATCCCCACCTGCTGGGAAACGGTTATGTAAAATATGCCGCGCAGTATTTGCAGGAAAGCTATCCCCAGGTGGAATTTGAGTTTATTAATCTGGGAATCGGTGGCAATCAGACGAAGGATCTGGTTGCACGGCTTCAACGAGATTTTCTGGAGATCCAGCCGGATGTTGTTTCCATTCTCATTGGTATCAACGATGTTTGGCACCATGCAGAAAATCGGGACTGGATTCCGGATGCGGTATTTATGGAGCGGTATCGTACCGTTTTGCAGGCAATCAAGGAAAATACATCAGCAAAAATTATGATGATGGAGCCTTTTTTGATTCCTGTGGCGGATAA
>JAZRRA010000055.1:0-12544 GCA_045650305.1 Faecousia sp. | reverse complement strand
TCCAGATCCTTGCCCAGCCGTTCATACACCGCCTCACCGCCATCACCTTTGACACCATTGATGAAATGGGCCAAATACTTTCTTTCGATTTTTGCCATTTTCATTCTTTCCTTTCAAATTTTTTCACATATTGGACAGTCAGTTGCACCTGATATTTGCAAATTCCCGTTTTGGAAACCGAAACCAGCTTTCCTTTTTCTGCCAGGATCTTATCGCCATCGGGAACATCCCCAAATACCGGTGCAAGTCCACGGGCAGATTGCTGTCCTACCCACTGCTGAAATTCCAGGATCTGTCTGCCGGGTTCTACCTCCCCGGGATTGGGGCAGGTGACAAGATACACCAGGAATTTTTGGATATATTGCACCGTTACATTCCCCAACACATCTTCCTGACGCCCTCTTTCTTCCAATCCTATGGGGTAAAGACCGGTGTTTCCGGGAGTTACGCCCACAAAATCAATTTCGGGAGCATCCATATTTTGCAGATACGGGCAAGTGCAAAGCCATGTGCGTAATGTTTCCGTCATGCAATTTCCTCCTTACGAACTCCGGCATCCGGCTTCCAGGTGACATTGTGTTCCCATAAAATAGCAGGGTTTCACATATTCTACCGCAAAAAGCCCAGGCACGGTGGCGGGGAGAAACCCACGCCACTGTGCCTCCGTCACCTGCGGTCCAATGCCCTGATAGACACGATCTCCGGGGGAAAGTTCCGCCGTTTCACCGGGTAATATCAGTAAAAAAGATGCCCCCGTTTCCGCCCCCTCCACACACCACTTTTTTGTGGTCTGGGGTGCAAAAAAGCTGTTTTCCATCACCTGACGGGAAACCGATCCGGCTTTGCGACGGTAAATCGTCACCGTTTGACGACATAAACTGTAATCCAGCGGACAATTCATTTGGATGCCCCCCTATAAATATCCAGGTAGATCCGGGCTTTTTCCAAAAGCTGACGGGATAGGCTTTTGCTCTTTTCATAGCGGACGGATACACCGCCCACCGTCGCCATGCTCACACCGGCCTTTCTGTTTTCATAGTGATAGACCGTCTCTGCCATGGCACACAGGGCCATTTGTACCGACACATCATCTGACGGTACGATATGATACTGCCGCCGGAGCCTGCCCAACGCCTCCGCTGCCCGGATCGCCGCACCGGGAAACTCTTTTTCCGGAATGGCCGTCCCCAGGTAGTCGTTTACATAGAAATCATATTCGATCAAAAGGCAGCGCCCCCTTTGTTATCAGGCGGCAGTGCCTACGGCAATACCCTTCAAAACCGCAGCCTTCAGGGTATTTTTCAGGGCCACACCGGCAACCAGTTCCACCTCACCGGTCTTGACAGCACCGGGGGTAGTCAGGTCAGGCATGTAGCAATTGATGACACCGTCACCCATGGGGCTGATACCGTGGAAGCCATCCAAACCCAGAGATACGGCATAAATGGCGGTCTTACCGCTATTGTCGGTTTCCACCACATCCTTGGTGGTGTTACCGTCAAAGTACTTGCCCATATCCACCATGGGGACACCGGCATAAGTCTCCACCACACGACCAAAGTCGTCCTTGGTACGCTCATAGTAGCCGGCACGACGGGCGATGGAGCGGAGCTTAATGAGCATCTGACGGTTCATCAGCAGCATGGAAGGACTACCGTCCAAACAGCTCAGGAAGCTGTCCATTTCGTCCAAAAATGCATTGTAGTTCTCATCCAGTTCTGCGGAGGACTGGAGAGAAACGGCACTGGTGATCTCATTTTCTGTGCCGGAAAGCAGCTTCTTCAGGCCGTCAAAAGTACCGCCCACATAACCTGCACCCTCCTCGGCAGAACCGTTGATGGTCAGGTTGTGGAAATAGTTTGCGGTTGCCTTGATCTTCTGCTCTGCCTGGAATGCCATCTCATCGGCAGCACCGGCGGTATTTTGCAGAACACGGTCGATCTGGAAAGAACCGCCCATGATGATTGCACCGGTGGTCTTTTTCTCACGCTTTGCCTCACCGGGGGTGTATTCTGCGTTGATGGTACGAACATTGGCAGTGGAAGGCGTTTTCAACTGGATGTAGCCATAGGTCAGGGTGCTGCCGCCGGTACCGGGGGAGATCACATTATCAAAGACCATGTGATCCAAAAGCAGGGAGTTCCGACGGAACATATCCACGATCTGCTGGTCTACCTTATCTGCCATACCGATTTTTGCTTCTGCGAGTGTAATTGCCATAATTTTTTACTTCCTTTCAAATTTTTCCCGTAATGCACCGGCAAGATCTGTCGGTGCGGTTTCTTTTCCTTGTATTCCGGTGCCCCGTGCGTAAGGGGGCGGTGTGGGACTGCCGAACAGATAGCCTTCCTGCACTTTCAGTTCTCTCAGTGCAGCTTCCATGGCTTCCTGCCGGTTTTCGCTCTGTCGCAAGGTCTCCACATCCAAAAGAGCCATAATCGCCTTGGCGTTGCGGCCGCCTGCACTCAGGATCGTGGCTTCCAATGAATTTTGGAACAGAACATTCTCGTGGTCCATAACAGCCTGGTCATAGGCCTGTTTCCATTGCAGTGCATTTTTTCCTTCCACTGTGGTTTCAGCCTGCTGCTCCTGCAGCTGTCTTAACCGTGCCATCACATCATCATAATCGGCATAGGGCTTTACCGCCGCAGTTTTGGCAGCGTTAATATCCTTGCCGTTTTCCTCCATAATGGCATCGATGACCTCTTTGGGAAGTGTCTGCTCCCCGACCTTGATACTTTGCAAAAATTCTCGCTTCATGGTTTTCCTTTCTCCGCTATGCTTTTTACGGGGTTGCATCCCGGCGGTCAGTGTTTTTACGCCCACTACGGCAAAATTTTATTATTAAAAATACTGAAACTCAGTATCTTCAACCAGGCATATAGCGGTTACGAATGGCCGCTTTATCCGCATCCGTTTCCGCAGGCATATTGAATCGCCAGCCCAAGGCAATTTCCGGCTTTAAAAGACCGGTTTGCACCATCTTTTGATAGTCCTCCCAGGTTTTATCCTCATCGTAGAGCACACCATTACCCCAATCGATGCTGATATGGGGCGAATCCCCCATTTGACCGATGCCGTACAATTTTCCCAGGATTCTGCACAGTGCCACCGTTTCCATCAGGGCTTTTTCCCAGATCCGCTGGAAATCCATAACCGTCAGGTTATAATCTCCCGCACTGGAGGAAATTTCCGTAGCGGTTCTGTCCTCCACATTGGCGTCGCTGAGCATACCCCGTTTCAGGCCGATCACCGACTCCACATTCCGCAGATACTCCTGCTTTCGCTCCAAATAGGATTTGTGCCGTAATTCCGGGGAAAAGATGGTAATTCCCACCTGCTCCGGATCATCATCCAATCCCACAAACAGGTGATCGGCCAGAAGTTTATTGCCACTGCCATCTTCCTTCAACAGATCCCGGGAGGCAACGATCCGGCTTTGTCCCCGGAGGAATTCTCCCCGCAGCTGTGCTTCATTTTCGTCAATATTGGCGATCAGCCCCACTGCCGGAGCATACACACTGACACCGTCGCAAGAGCCGTCCACACAGTTGAGCATAGGCGTTTTCAATTGAACCAGTCCCACGCTTTGCAACGGGATCTCATAGGTATAACATTCTTCCAGTGAGCCGTAAGCCGGATGGCTATGTAAGGGTACGCGTGTGCCTAAATTCTGACCGTTGTAGGAACGAAACAGCAGGTTTCGGATGGTCAGGTATCCTTCTGCATCCACGGTTCTGCGTTCCAGCAAGGTGTAGTAGTTTTTGCCGTAAATACTCCGCTCCACACAGCCCATGTCAGTGACCTTTCCACTGCTGTCACGGGCAAAGACCAGCACATTGTTCCGGGGAATCAGGGTAAAAGAAAACCCTGCCTTCTCCGGGCAGGGCCTTACATAACATTCTCCGCCCACAAGGCTCAACTCCAATGCCTCCCGGGCCTTTTCTCCTAATTTTCCCAGCACATGATGACATAATTTGTCATCTGTTTCCGTCTGATATTCCCCAAATACCGTCCGCACCAGCTTGCTGACAACGCTATACGCCACTCTTTGGCAGGCATCGCCATCTTCCGCCGCAGAATCGCCATAGTACAGCCGAAACCAGGTGTCGATGGCCTTCCGCATAGCACGGGTGGTAATATCCGAAGCACCGAAAGCCTCTTCATAACTGTAAATTGCCATTATTGACTTCCTCCCGACTGAATGGTGATTTTTTTACCGGCACGGATCCCCATTTCCAAGCCCCGGATATAAGCCTGCAACCGTTCATTTTCCTGTTGCAGGTGTCTAACCTGCCGTTTTAATTGCCGATTATCAGAAAGGACCGTTTCCTTCGCCCACATAGGCAGAAAACGGTCCGTCAGCCACTTTTTCATATTGTTGATCCTTTCGTTGTAATTTCTCTTCGCATGACCGTGGCACAAAAATATCGAATATCATCCATGGCGTGATCATGCTCCTTGATGGGTTTGTCGGATTGTTCCTCCCAGCGGTAAAGTCCAAATTCCCGCAGGCTATCCTTGCAGGCAGGGGTAAACCGAAGAACGCCGGATTGTAAGCAGGACGCCACCTGCCTGATCCCATCCAGCACACTGTTTTTTGCTTTGCGGACAGAAAAACGCCCCCGCCGCCGAATCACCGCAATGAAGGATGCCGCAGAGGGGTCTACCACCACAAATTCCACCGGAACTTCACCTGCCAGATGTTCCAGCGCATCGTAATATTCTTCATCTGTCAAAGTCTTTCCGGTTTTTCTGCCGTCGTAATAGTACTCCCGGATCCGTACAGCCTTGCCACCGGACACACACCAAAGCCCGGCAGAAAAGGGATTCAATGTGCCGTAGTCCACGGAGATATAGTATCGTCCACCGGAAGGAATTTCCGCCGTGATGTGCTTTTCCGGCACAAACTGATAAACAAGACCTTCTGCCACGCACCACTGTCCCAAAACATAGCGCTGATAGAAAACGCCGGTATAAAGACTTTCGTACCGTTTTCGGATGGATTCGGATAACCCCGGATTGTCCTTCATGGTAAAATGCAGATGAAGTAGTGCCTTTTCCTTCTTTTTTAGGATCCATTCCTTGTAAAACCAATGCTCAGGACCTGCGGGATTGCAGTTAAACCAAAGACGGGATCCCTCCACAGAGCATCTGGCACAAGTCTGCTCCACAAAGGATCGGGGCATCAGTGCCACCTCGTCCAGCAACGCCCCGGCAAGGGTAATGCCCTGGATCTGCTTGTAGGAGCTTTCATCCAAACCACCGAAAAGGTAGTAGATGTTCTCCCGATCTCCATACCGAACCGTCAGTTTGTTCTCTCCCCGGTTTTCCTTGATCGAAAAAAGTCCCCCCAGCCAGCCGTACAGATTGCTGATCACATTACGGCGTAAGGAGGAAATGGATCTGCCGCAAATTCCAAAAGTCTGCCCCTGAAAGCAGGCCATGGACCAAATAAAAAATCCGTCTGCCATGCAGACGCTCTTGCCGGATCGAACAGCTCCATCGCAAATAATGCCCTGACATTGGGAAAATTCCGGTCTGTTCCACCAGGTCATAGCCAATATTTGCCGCTTACTGAAGCTCTTGTAAATCATTTATTTCCAAAGCCTCCCGGGTCGATGATAAAATTGCCTCCAACAGATTATTTTCTTCCTCCTCTCTCCTGCCGCCGGAACCAAACAGTCCCAAATGGGAACCCAGCAATTCCAACGCCTTCAATTTGTCATAGAATTTGATTTTCCAGCCTCCGGATGTTTTTTCCACCGAAGCAATGGCCGCCGCATGATCCTTTCCCATTTCCTCCGGGGATTTCAGTGCCACCTGCCCGTCCTGAATGCACAAAACATCCGTAGCACGGGTCATGCCGATGGCCGCGAGCTCCGTGAGAATGTTGTCCGGCAAACGGTCTTTTTTCTTCCTGCCGGCTTGTTTCACGCCCTCACCTCCTTTTGGACGATACCATCATAGCACACCTTTTCCCAAAAGTCTTCCCGTTTTTTTACCAACCTTATAAAAACCTGTAAATCTATATTTACCACCGCAGGGAACGGATTTCATCTATTCCGTATAAATGTCCCTATTAATATAGCAAAAACGGGCATGGCCGAAGCCATGCCCGTTTTTGGGTCATTGTATGAATGGGTTTTATCAGTATTGCTTAATCCCATAACCGATACATTGAGCACTCAAACAACAGTTATATTTATTTGCTTGCTGTAACAGTTATATATGTACAACCTAAATTCCATTGATCTCCCCACCAGCTATCAGGGCATTCCCATCTAATCAAAAACTTTCCGCCTTCTTGCAATTCTTTAATATCGCAAGTAAAGGAATATGAACATGTTCGCCATGCACCTTCCGCTATATCCCAATCTCTACCATAGAATTCCCTACCAGTAACACCAGAATAGGCAATTACCCTTTGGTAACAAGATTGAACGACAATTGCATCAAACCTAACCTCAACCTTTATCTTGGTATATCCCTGAGCCGCCAATGTTACCGTATCAAGTTTAGGATTAATAAGTTCTTCCAACTTATCACCAGCTGATAATGATCGATTTCTATAACCATTTTTGTCAGTAAGTTCAATATAAGCTGAAAGACTTGCCCACTTTGCAACCAAAGTATGCTCGTCTGTGGTCCCGACTACGGATTCACTCTTTACATAAACACCGTCTCTCTCCCATCCGCCAAAGACATAACCAGCTCTTGTTGGCGTAGGCATTTCACCATAGGTATGGTCAAAATACTTGATATCTTCTGTTACATCAACTGAGCCGCCATTTGCATCGTATTTCACCTTGATACCATCAGCCTGCCACTTGGCGTAGAGGGTAATATGATCAGTCGTAGTCAAATCTGCACATTGCAGCGTTTGACCTGCTTTTCCAATAAAATTATCCGCTTCGTCATACCAAGCATCAAATGTCCAGCCAACCAGTGTCGGACCAGCCGGCAAGGTCACATCTTTACTGTTAGCAGTCAGCATATCTTGCGGCACATTCTCTACACCAAAGGTTGCCTTTTCAGGCCGATTGCCATCAAAATGAATGGTATATGGATTACCGGTCCATTTGGCGTACAATGTACATTCACCGGCAACAGGATGATTCAACTCTTTTCCTAAGAAATTGCCATTCTGATCATACCAGCCATCAAATGTATAGCCAGGTCTCATTCCGGTTTGGTCTCGAAGTGTTACAGTTTGCACATCCCAAACAGCGTATACGGTAATCACTTTACCGGCCTCAGCAGTCCAATTGGAAACCAGATTATCTGTCACCGGGTTTTTACCGTCTCTCGACCAGTATTGGAAAATATGGGATTTCTTTACAGCAGCATTGCTCTGACCGTCCCAACCATAGTCCAGGGTAACATAGTATTCATTGACGAAACCATTGACATTCAACTCCTTGGCAGCATCATATTTATGCTCGGAGTTATTCACAGCGCCGCTACCACCGTTGGCATTATATTGCACATAATAGGTAATCGGCTCTGTCCATTCTGCGTACAGCACCTTTTCCGGCAATGCCTTTATGGTTTCATACACATTGCCATCCAACATGTCGGTCAAATGGGAATTGGTATACCATGTAATATAGGCAGGATCATAACCGGTCTTTTCAAGTTTTGGGAAATTGAGTATCCAGTCTTCCCACTGGGCTGTCAGCGTCAACTGACCCATATTCATCTTATGAACAGGGATAGAATCGCCGGCATAGTACTTATTTCCGTCACTTCCCTGCCAATATGCAAACTTACGGGACATTTTTTCTGTCTGGCGTGTGCTTGCATTGTTGGGATCAACAAAGATGATGGTGTACTCTTCCACAGGAGCCTGCAGAACGATCCACTGCTCACCGTTTTCCAGATAGCTTTCACCCTCCAGCCATTCGCTTGTAGCATCATTCATTTCAAAGGAAATGGTGTTCTTCTCCCAATGGGCATACAAGGTCTGGATCTTCTGGTCAGCATCATAGGATACCAGCAGAGTCTGATAATTCTCTGCATCGATCTTCGTGCCGCCTTCCAAACGGGTGTACCAGCCCAGGAACTTGTAGCCCTGGCGCTGCTGCATATACTGCTCGATCCGGACAAGGGCTGCATAGGTGTTATTCTCACCATAGAGCTGCACATTCAGAGGATCAGGCTGATATGCGGTATAGCCGTTTGTATTCAGTTGGATCTGATATTCGGGAGACAGCAGGCTTGCACCGTAACCGCCGCTAATAGACTGGAGAAGTTTCACAACATCGTCCACAGTCACACCGCCAACCAGGTTCACATCACCATATTGTTCGATTTCCGGGGTGATTGGATATTCTGCCGGATTGACCAGGCAACGGGACAGATACAGTGCATCCAGCAAATTCACAACACCATTATTGTCCACATCACCGGGAAGACGATCCGCAATGCGGATAATGCCGTCCTTGGTCTTAAACTTTTGAGGATGATCTGCGGAGATTTCCAAGCTTGCACATACATCATTCGGCAAGGAGAATCCTCCATCCGAATTGGCAACTACACTATACACCACAGATACACTGTATGCATCTTCGGCAGTTGCATCTTCCGGCAGACGGAATACCAGTTCCAGCAGGTTTCCGCCCTTTTCATTCCGGGCGGCTTCGGTTGCCCATACGAAGTTATAGCCACAGCTTACGGAATGGGATGCTTCTGTGGTAGTACCGGCAAAAAATTCACCTTCATACCACTGCACCAATTCCAGTCGCTCATCATATCGGATGCCGAAGTTTGCACCGTTCACGCCGGGATTGTTCTCCAGATCCACATATACGGTTACCAGATCTCCTGCCTTCAAGGCATAGCCATCGCTGACCAGTACCGCAGGACGCAGCCGTTCTTCGTAGGTAATAATATTGGTATCCTGCTTTTGACCCACATAGCCACAGCTATGACAGCTATATGTATAAGTCACCTTGCCATCCACAAGGCTCTCGGAAACCACATAATCGTGGGCATAAGATTTTCCGCACAAAGTACAATCATGGTTATTCGGATCGTTCACATTTACGATATTGTGGGCAAGTCTGGGAAGCTCAACCTGCTCTTCAAAGACCAAGCCACAATAGATACAATAAATCTTACCGATCACACCGGGCTCTGCACAAGTTGCCTCCCGGGACACATCCCGTTCTTTACAATGGTCAACTTTGCCTGTGCGGTTTGTTTTCACAGACTCGTTACAACCCAGGCAGGTGTATTCCTCATAGCCACCGTGCTGACAGTCAGCTGTTACAGTCTGGACATAGGAATAATGCTCCGGATTGTTGTAATCAAAATTGCGATAATGGACATTACACAGTACCTCAATTTCTACGGTACAACTTACTCCTTTATAGGAGATTATCAGCGTTTGTGTACCACAGCTTTTTGTAGCTGTTTCTCCATTCTCAACCATAATTTCTGCATCCACAACCGTCGTCATATTGCCATAGGCATCCCACTGCTCCACCATAGCAACGGTTTCCACGGATTCTCCCATGAAATAGACGGTATCGTAGTTGATCACATCAATATCCGTTACATAGTTTTTATCGATCGTAATGGGTAATGTGCCGGTCAATATGACATGCTTATTCTGAACCAGTGCTTCAAACAGCACAATGACCTCTATATTCCGTTCACTTACGAAGCTTTCGTTATAGGTAGAGAAACCGTAGAGGTTCAAGATCTGGTAATTTTCCACTTTTTGACCATTTACCATAATCTCCAATTTTTCCTCGTTCAGTTCCAATGCTCCGACGGGATATTTTTCCGTTGCATCGGTAATTACAACACGATATTGATCCTTTTTCCCAAATGCATTCTGTACCGTTTGGGAATCCACGGAAATATTTTTGAGGTCCTCGTCGGAAATATTGGGAATCAGAGGAGCGTTTTTCTCTTCTGCATTTCCATAATGCTCACCCCATCCGGACTGTACATCAATCGTTAGGCCTGCAGTTACCTTATCCTTGGGGATTTCCGAACAAATATTGGAAATATTGTCAATCTTCAGGCCTTCTGATGTGGTAATACCACCGGCATAGGCTTTCACATAGGGGTTCACTGTGGTGTTAGGATTCAGTATGGATTTGGTATAGGCTTTCACTACCACATACTTGTCCGCACAGGCATAGCTCAGAATACCGGGACAAGTACCGCAAATGCCGCCTGCAAACACATAATTTCGGTTGCCGGCAGTTTCTGCACCGCCAAAATCGTGGGTAGAAGATACATCCACTGTGCTATTTTTTACCATAACCGCTGTCATGCTGCCATTGTTAACACCGACAACACCGCCGTATTTAAAATAGACACTTCTTTCCGTATCTTCATTGGTAGTGCTGGATGTAACGATCACATCACTATTTGAAACGACGCAGGAGGTAATGGTACCGTTGTTTGTACCTGCGATCACGCCGCCGGTAAATGTTGTAGAGGACTTGTCCGCCTTGGAAATAATCACCGTGACCTTCACATTGGAAACATTCAGGTTCTTTACCTCACCGGAGCTTCCGATTTTTCCAAAGATACCACTGTGGGAGCTTCCCAAAATTTTCAGTCCCGAGACAGTATAACCATTACCATCCAAAACGCCGGTAAATTCCTCATAGATTTCAGATCCGGAAGTGTTAATACCATACCCCAAGGGATTGATCTGCATATCTTCAAAGCTAATATCCTGCAAAAGGCGGTAATGTTTATCCATACCGTTTGCAATGTTCAGGAATTGGTCGGGGGTGCTGATCAGATAGGGAGATTCTGCCGTTCCGTCGCCCCCGCTGAAAGACTCGTACTCTCCATCCGTAAACCGAAGACTGCCAACGCTATATTCTGTGCCGTCGGCATCGGTGTAGGTCAGACTTACCACACTGTTTTTATTCAGATAGGAAACCTGAACAATGCCGCTTTCATCCAGCAAGCCTCTGACAGAATAGGTAAATGCATCCGCATCCAAATCAAACTGCTCACAAACCGTTGCGGGGATGGTGTTAAGATATACAGTTTGATTTTCCAGAACCGTTGCATAAGTCACGCCGTCGATCTCGGTAGTTCCGTGGTAATCGAACTGACCGTCTTTTTCCACTGCATAGCTGCCTGTAATACCCAGAACATACACCAAATCCTTGGCAAACTGCATACGCATTTCGTCAATACCGGTCATCAAAGACTTTGCAATCACAGACTCATACTGATCATTTAAAATCTCCTTTGCCAGCACAGTACCGGTTCCGTAGTCATATTCATCCGTTCCGTCAATGGCCATCTGGGTATATTGGTAATTGTTACAAGCCAAAATCAGCTGATCCATCATCATTTCGGTCTGATACAGATCGTAGGCAAATTGAATCGTTGCCATTTCCGCAGACATGCCCATTTCTTCCGTCAGATCCGGACGGACAGAGATTACATCGTAATAAGTCGCGACGATGGACTTGCCGAAACCGTCACCAGTGATGTAATCATGGAAGCTTTCACGATTGTCTACCAAACCGCTGTACAGCAGATCGTAGTAATGCTTAATTTCTTCCGAAGTACCGCCCTGAAGCTGTGCCTCCTGCAGCAGTGCATAGTAGGCTTTCATGGCATTGCGGTTATCGGAAGTGCTGCCGTACAGATAATTTCGAAACTGATTATAGCTGAAATCACCCAGGCCGGAGCTGAGCATGAAATCACGCAGGTGATTCTTATCGCTCTCATTTTCAATAGCGGTGGAAACAGAGGATATGATCATTTCCGTAGATGCGTTGATCTGATCGGACATATCTGTCAACTGTTCCTGCACCTCGGAGATCTGGTCAGCGAGCTCATCCAACCGCTGATTCAGGCGATCTTCCATCAACTGGGTTTCGGAAGGGCCTTCCTCGCCACCCATCAATGTTGTGAACAGCGTTTCTGCAATATTCAGTCCAATACTGGCCACTGTCCCCCAAGGAACAAAGCAAGCCAAAATACCGCTGGTCAGATCCGCCAGATTGGTCACCAATGCGGCTGTGTCAAAATCATCACCGTCAGCAATATCCTTGATGGTCGAGATCAGCATGGGAACGCCTGTGTTCACCTGATTTAACGTTTTTTCAAGCTTTTCAAATTTTTTCTTGGTTAACTCTGCTTTTTTGGATTCTTCCTGTTCCTTAGCCCAGGCATACAGTTCTTTCTCTACCAGCTTCTTCTTTTCCAATTTGCTGATGGGTTTCTCTGTGGTCGTTCCGGGCTTTTGGTTATTTCCTGCTTTTGCCGCATAAACAGAAAGGGGCTGAAGGTTGGAGGATAAGAGGGCTACAATCAAAACGAAAATCATTACAGAAGAAATTGCTTTACGAAATATAGTCTTTTTCATATTCTCCACCTCCTTATCTCATAACGATAACCGGTGTTACCGTTTCCAGTTCATCCATATTGCTGGTCTGCTTTGTGCTAAAGATGATCGAGCAATCCTCAAACAACTTAAGCACATCCTTATTGACGACCTGATTGCCGTCCGTGACAAACTGAATATCCAAAACAGTTGTGTATGCGCCTT
>JAZRRA010000054.1:0-11809 GCA_045650305.1 Faecousia sp. | reverse complement strand
ATTACCGAGATTGACGGTGGTGACAGCTTGTACGAAGCCGATGGCATTATCCAAAAAAGTGAAGAAAATGCATCGAAACTGTTTGGATGCCCCACCTTCTATTCTACGGAGGGCTGTTCCCAATGCATCCGGGCTATGTTGTATTTGGCGGTACTGGATGCCAAGAGCCAGGGAAAACGCCCCCTGATTGCCGCCGCCAGGAATGTACATAAAACCTTTTTGAGCGGTGCGGCTTTGTTGGATCTGGATGTGGTTTGGCTGTGGGGAAAGGAAAATACTTCCTACCTTTCCTGCAAGATTACTGCCACAGAATTGGAAGAATTTTTCTCCCATGCAGAGGAAAAGCCTTCTGCAGTTTATGTAACCAGTCCCGATTATTTGGGCAATATCCAGCCAATTGCGGAACTTTCCGAGGTTTGCCACCGCCATGGCAGTCTTCTGTTGGTGGATAATGCTCATGGCAGTTATCTCCGGTTTTTACAACCTTCCCGGCATCCCATGGATCAGGGGGCGGATCTGTGCTGTGATTCTGCCCATAAGACCTTGCCGGTTCTCACCGGTGGTGCCTATCTCCATATCCGTGAGCAGTTGCAGGAATTGGTATCCGGGGCGAAAAATGCCTTGGCACTGTTTGGCTCTACCAGTCCGTCTTACCTGATCCTCCAATCCTTGGATTGTGCCAATACCTATTTAGCACGGCGGTATGAGAAAAGACTTTCGGATACCGCAGAGCGATTGGCGACTGTGAAAAAAGCGTTGCAAGTTAAGGGTTATGATCTTCGGGGAGATGAACCCTTAAAACTGACGATCGCTCCCAAATCCTACGGTTATACCGGCAAGGAACTGGCACAGATGTTGCACAAAAAGAATTTGATCTGCGAATTTTTTGACCCGGACTTTGTGGTATTTATGCTGACTCCGGAAAATGGAGAGCATGACCTGAGAGAACTGGAAAATGCCTTGCTCAGTATTCCGCAAAAAAGTGAAATTACGCAAATGCCGCCGACATTTCATCCCTGCAAAAAAGCAAAATCCATCAAAGAAGCTATTTTTACGCCCGGTGTGACTGTACCGGTAGAGGACAGTATCGGAAGAATTTTGGCTTCCCCGTCGGTAGGCTGTCCGCCGGCAGTGCCGATCGTGGTATGCGGTGAGGTCATTGACCGGGCAGCGGTTGCCTGCTTCACCTATTACGGGATCGAAACCTGCCGTGTCATCCTATAAACGAAAGGAAACTATGATATGAACCCTTTTCCTGAATTAAAAAAGAACTTCGGCTTTGGCTGTATGCGTTTGCCTATGAAGGGCGATCAGGTGGACTATGACGAAATGATCAAAATGGTGGATACCTTCATGACCGCCGGTTTCAATTATTTCGATACCGCCCGTGGCTATCTCGGAGGCAAAAGCGAACTGGCATTACGGGATTGCCTGACATCCCGGTATCCTCGGGAAAGCTATGTTTTGACCAATAAGCTGTCCTGCAATTTCTTTGAAAAGGAAGCCGATATTCGTCCCTATTTTGACAGCCAGTTGGAAAGCTGTGGCGTGGACTATTTTGATTTCTACCTGATGCATGCCCAGGATAAAACCTTGTTTGCCAAATATAAAGCTTGCCGTGCTTATGAAACGGCTATGGAATTTTTGGCGGAGGGTCGTATCAAACATTTGGGCATGTCCTTCCATGATAAAGCGGAGGTTTTGGATCAAATTTTAAGAGAGTATCCCCAAATTGAAGTGGTGCAGATCCAGCTTAACTATGCAGACTTTGAAGACCCGGCTGTGGAATCCAGAAAGTGTTTGGAGGTTTGCCATAAGCACGGAAAGCCGGTCATGGTCATGGAGCCGGTGAAAGGCGGTAGCCTTGTCAATTTGCCGGAGGAAGCCAGAAAGATCTTTGACGATTTAGGTGGCGGCAGTTATGCCAGCTATGCCATCCGCTTTGCCGCAGGGCAGGAGGGGGTCGTGATGGTTCTTTCCGGTATGGGCAATATGGACATGATGCTGGATAACCTCAGCTATATGCAGGATTTTAAACCCCTGAATAGGCAAGAGCAGGCGGCTGTGGAGCAGGTTTGTGAGATTTTCCGCAAGTCCGGCACCATCCCTTGCACTGCCTGCCGGTATTGTATGGCCGGATGTCCTAAGGCGATCCCGATCGCGGATGTATTTGCCTGCCTGAATGCAAAAAAACTGTTCCAAAACTGGAATACTGCCTATTATTACGAAGATATTATCACCCGCGAGGGAAGTCGTGCCAAGGATTGTATCGGTTGTGGTGCTTGCGAGAAAATTTGTCCCCAGCATTTGCCCATTCGGGAGTATTTGAAACTGGTTTCCCAGGAGTTTGATAAAGAATAAGTGCGTTTCGGGCGAAAGGAGTATTTGCTTTGGCAACACAAGTTACCAATTACCACTGCCCCAATTGCAACGGCCCGTTGCAGTTTGGCACTGCCAGTGGAAAATTAGAATGTGAACATTGTGATAGTGCCTTTCCGGTAGAGGAGATCGAAAAACTCTACGATGAAAAAGAAGGTACGGAATATGAAGACCAGGGTGAGTGGGATACTTCCTTCCTTTCCTGGGATTGGGGCATCGACAGTGATAAAATGCGAGCCTATGAATGTCCGTCCTGCGGCGCACGGCTGATCTGCGATGAAACCACGGCGGCAACCAGTTGCCCCTATTGCGGCAACGCTGCGGTGGTGCAGGAGCATTTTAAAGGGGAATTGAAACCGGACTATGTGATTCCCTTTAACCTTACCAAGGAGGATGCGGTAGCGGCACTGAAAAAGCACTATAAAGGCAAATTTCTTTTGCCCAAGGCATTCAAAACCGAAAGCCGGATTCAGGAGATCCGGGGTGTTTATGTGCCGTTTTGGCTGTTTGACGGTAAGGTGAATGCGGAGGTGCGATACCGTGCTACCCGTAAGCATTATCATCGCCGGGGTGATGAAGAGATCATTGTGACGGATCACTATATCATCCGCAGAGCCGGTACATTTTCCTTTGAGCAAGTTCCCGTAGATGCCTCCACCAAAATGCCGGATAACCACATGGATTCCATTGAACCTTTCCGTTATGAGGAATTGAAGCCCTTTTCTGCCGCCTATTTGCCGGGGTTTTTGGCAGATCGCTATGATGTGGATGTGGAGCATAGTGCTCAGCGGGCGGATCAGCGGTGTCGCAGGTCAACTTTGTCGGCATTGCGAGCCACAGTTATTGGTTATGATACCTGCGTGACCCAGTGGGAGCATGTCCGTTTGGAGCGAGGCAAGGTACAATATGCCCTGCTGCCGGTGTGGATGCTCAATACCAAATGGAAAGAGAAAGAATTTCTCTTTGCCATGAATGGCCAGACCGGTCGATTGGTGGGCAACCTGCCTGTAAGCTGGTGGAAGTTCTGGGCGTTGTTCTTTGGTATCGCAACACCCCTGATGGCACTGATGTACTACTGGCTGATGTAAGGAGGGCAAATATGAGAAAAGTATTGTCATTTTGGATTTGCCTTTGTTTGGCAGTGTGCTTTTGTACCGTTTCGGTGCTGGCAACAGACGGAAGTGATAGTGGAGAGGTGGATTATTTTAATCTGACCATGGTGATCGCAGTACCACTCATCATTGCCTTGATCGTCTGCTTGCTGTTTAAAGCACAAATGAAAACCGCCCGTCATCAGGAATTGGCGGATGAATATATGGAATTGGATGAATCCCACCTGACTGTCAGGCAGGATATTTTCACCCATTCTACCCGTGTCGTGCGGAAAATCCAACAAAATAACGGGAAATGACCCCCAGTTTGTGATCAATGTCATTAAGTTAAAATAAAGCTCTCAATGCTGTGTCATTCTGAGCGAGCAAAAGCGAGTCGAAGAATCTACGCATTCTCCAATTTGTTGTACAATGATTGGGTGCGAAGATCCTTCGACTTCGTTTCACTCCGCTCAGGATGACACGGTTTTCGGTTACTGGATGCTTAACCAAGTGACATTGAACTTGTGATAGGGTGCGTTGTTTTTTCAACGGGAGGCAGATCGCCTCTCGTTTTCATATTATTTAACATGGTGATAGAAATTACTTATGATAATGTAATTGACAACAGGGTTGGAAAAATGTATAATAAAATAGATATTATGGGCGATTTTTGGGCTATTTTTCGAGGGAAAGAGGCATAGAAAATGTATAAAAAGTTTCTAAAGCGGTTTTTTGACATTGTTTTGGCTATCCTTGGTATTCTGATTGGCGGTATTCCCATGCTGATCGTGGCATTGGCAATCAAATTGGATTCCCGTGGCCCGGTTTTGTTCAAGCAGGAGCGGATCGGCAAGGATGGCAAAGTGTTCAAGATCTATAAATTCCGTTCCATGTGCGTGGGTGCAGAAAAGGGCGGTGTTTATTCTGACAGCAAGGATACCCGTGTCACCAAAGTGGGAAAAATCATCCGTGCCACCAGCCTGGATGAATTGCCCCAGTTTTTCAATGTGCTGTTTGGTCACATGAGTTTCATTGGCCCCCGTCCGCCCCTGACCTATCACCCCTGGCCTTTGGAGCAGTATTCCGATTTCCAAAAGAGAATGTTTGAGGTGCGTCCCGGTATTACCGGCTGGACCCAGACCCATGGCCGCAAGGATGTGGAATGGCACCGCCGTATAGAACTGAATGTATGGTATGTGGATCACCTTTCCTTCTGGTTGGATATTAAAATCCTGTTTTTGACAGTGTTTAAGGTGTTGAGCAACGCCGATAACGAAAATAAGGGTGCAACTGTGCAGGCATCCCCGGAAAACGAGGCTAAAGAGCCGGTGGAAAGCGGGAAATGAGTATGGAAAATATTAAATTGATGTACATAACCAAGGAAACAGAGATTGCCACCATTGCGGAAAATGCAGGTGTGGATCGGATCTTTGTGGACATGGAATATATCGGCAAAGACCTGCGTCAGGGCGGCATGAATACGGTGCAGAATCGCCATACCGTAGAAGATGTCCGCAAACTTTCTAATACGTTGCAAAAGGCAGAACTGTTGGTTCGCTGCAATCCCATTCATGAGGCAACTGCTGATTATACTTCCTCAAAAGAAGAAATCGACAGCATCGTGGAAAGCGGCGCGCAGATCATTATGCTCCCTTATTTCAAAACCGCAAAAGAAGTGGAAACCTTTGTCCGTTTGGTGGATGGCCGTGCCAAAACCTTCCCTTTGGTGGAAACCAAAGAGGCAGGCGAGCAGATCGATGAGATCCTGCAGGTGGATGGCATCGATGAAATTTATGTGGGACTGAATGATATGAGCCTTGCTTATGGCTATAAATTCATGTTCCAGCTTTTGGCAAATGGTACGGTTGACCGTTTGAGTGAAAAATTCCGCAAGAAAAACCTGACCTTCGGTTTTGGTGGTATTGCCTCCCTGACCGGTGGTATGCTGCCCGGCAGTTATGTGCTGAAGGAGCATTACCGTTTGGGTTCGAAACGGGTGATCTTGTCCCGTAGCTTCTGCGATACCGGAAAGATCGGTAGCAAAGAGGAGATCAAAGCGATCTTCCAAACCGGTATTCAGGCCATTCGGGATCTGGAAAACATTTGCCAAACCACGGAAATTGACTATGCAGAAAACCATGCCATTGTGCAGCAGAAGGTTGCTGATATTTTGGCAGTAATCGAGGGTAGAGTATGAACATACTGGTAACGGGTGCATGGAGATGTACCGCTGAACAACTGGATTCCATCCGAGAAATGGGGCACGAAGTTGTTTTTATGCAAAATGAAAGCGACAGTTTGCCCGTAGAGCCCCAATGGGTGGAGGGAATGATCTGTAACGGATTGTTTTTACACCATGATATTGCCCAATTTACCAATCTTAGCTACATTCAGCTTACCAGCGCCGGCTTTGACCGGGTGCCTATGGAGCAGGTCAATGCCCGTGGTATTGCCATTTGCAACGCCCGTGGTGTCTACGGTATCCCTATGGCAGAATTTGCCGTAGGCGGTGTATTGCAGCTTTATAAGCAGAGCCGATTCTTTACCCAGAATCAAAAGAATCGGCAGTGGGTAAAGCATCGCAATCTTTTGGAATTGTGGGGCAAGCAGGTGACCATTGTAGGCTGTGGCAGCATCGGTCAGGAATGTGCAAAGCGTTTTGCTGCCTTTGATTGTCATGTGATGGGCGTGGATGTATTTGAAGCAGAACTGCCCAATATTGAGAAAATGACCCATATTTCCAAACTCTCGGAGGTATTGCCCCAAAGTGATGTGGTGGTGCTGACACTGCCCTTGACGGAGCAGACATACCATTTGTTCGGTGCAGATACTTTTGCGACCATGAAGCCGGGAGCAATTTTGGTGAATATTGCCCGGGGTGCGGTGGTGGATACCAACGCCTTGTCGGATGCACTGGGGTCCCATTTGGGCGGTGCGGTGTTGGATGTATTTGAAGAAGAACCGCTTTCTGACAGCAGCCCCCTTTGGGATATGGAAAATGTATTGCTGACCCCCCACAATAGTTTCCAGGGAGATTGCAACGGTCAGCGGTTATATCATGTGATTTTGGAAAATTTGCGTAATAGGTGATCGGGTTGACGAAAGAACAGACTTTGCTGCTGCAGTATATGCAGTACGCCCTTCAGGGCAAAACCATAGAGAAAATGCCCGACGGGGAAACAGACTGGTCTGCTATCTTGCGGGAGGCACGGGATCATGCAGTGCCTGCCTTGTTTTTCCAGGTGATCGCACCGCTGGAAAAACAATTGCCATCGGAAATCTACATGAAAAGCTTTGAACTTGCCCGTCGTGTAGCCGCCAATAATCTGCGTATCGAGTTTGCCCAGAATGAGTTGGTGCAGGTGTTGGAGCAGGCACAGATCCCCTATGTGATCTTAAAGGGAGAAACGGCGGCAGTAGAATATCCTGATCCGGAATCCCGTCTGCTGGGCGATGTGGATTTTTTGGTTCCCATGGAAAAGACGGAGGAAGTCAAGGAAAAAATGACTGCCTTGGGATACCGTCACAGATGGGAACCCGGTGATTACCATCAGGTATTGGAAAAACCCAATATCAGCCTGGAAATGCACATGGAGGTGGCCGGTATGCCGGAGGGCAGACACCATGCTGCCATGGAGGAATTTTTCGCAGATATTTATGAAAAAAGCCGTGTGCTGGATCGGGGAATGGGGGCGTTTTCGGCTCCCGGAAAAGCCCATCAGGGCATGACGCTGCTTTTGCACATGCAGCATCATGTGCTGGCAAGAGGCATGGGACTAAGGCATATTATGGACTGGGGGTGCTTCGTCAGTGCCACCGCGGAGGATGCATTTTGGCAGGAAGAACTGATCCCTATGCTGAAAAAGGTGGGGCTGTTCCGGTTTGCATCGGTGACCACCAAAATGGCATCTGTCTATTTGGGGACGGCTTGCCCGGATTGGGTGCAAGGTGTATCGGAAGAACTGTGCCATGATTTTATGAAGGATATTATGAATGGCGGCAATTTCGGCCGGAAGGATGCAGACCGTGCCAGGGCGATCAATATGCTGCCGGATTGGGAACAGCAGGAGAAAGAAACGGGAAAGCTGAAATTGCTTTACCGTACCCTCCGAGGATCGGTGCTGAAACGCCATCCGGAACTGGCAAAAAGACCCGTAACGCTGTTTTTCTATATGGTAGGAAAAACGATCCGATATATGGTTCTGTTCTGCATGGGAAAGCGTCCCAATTTGCTAAAGGCCGCATCCCATGCCAATACCCGCCGCACAGTATACGAGCAGCTTCACATGTTTGAAACGGAATAAAAGCAAAAAAGACCGTCACCCGGGAAGGGTGACGGCTTTTTTGCTTTGGGGATTAAAGAAGAGAGGTAGAAAAAGAGGATGTGCGACGGACAGATAAGGGGATCTGTCCGGAAGGGAGCGGCTCACGGCTTCCGCCGCCCTTCTGAAAATAAAATAACAGATGCTTTTGAATATCCCGTGTAGAGATTGAAAATAATTTGTAAACAAACTATATCAAAAAAGAGCATGTCTTTTCTTGACAGTTTTCCAATTCAGGTATAAAATAGTATAGTATGTGTAAAACAAAGGAGGGAACACTCATGGACGCAGGTAATAGTGGCAGTAGCATACCGGACCGAAGTAGTCGCTTGCGTCCCGTGACGCGCTGACCTTTGACATCGGTGTGGAACCAATATCCGGGCACGATGCCCAATTTGAGGAGGTTACACCGAATGAATGACCGTTTTGAACTGGTGCAAAAAGCACTGGAAACCATGTTAACTGAGAAAAAATACGCAACCCTGCGGGATATTTTGGTCACCATGAATCCTGCGGATATTGCGGCACTGTTTTCTTCTACGGAGGAAACCAGAATCCCCTTGCTGTTCCGCCTTTTGCCCAAAGAATTGGCGGCGGAAACCTTTGTGGAAATGGAAACGGAAGAACAGGAACTTTTGATCCGCAGTTTTTCCGATAACGAATTGAAGGAAATCGTGGATGAGCTGTATGTAGACGATGCCGCGGCACTGGTGGAGGAAATGCCTGCCAATGTGGTCAAGCGGATCTTGCGTCAGGCTGATCCGGTGATGCGATCTTCTATTAACCAGATTTTGCGGTATCCGGAAAATTCCGCAGGCTCTATTATGACCACCGAATATGTTTCCCTCCGTCCTCAAATGACGGTGGAGGAAAGCATCTTGCGGATTCGTCGTCAAGGTGTGGATAAGGAAACGATCTATACCTGCTATGTCACAGAAGGCAGAAAACTGGTGGGTATTATCACCGTAAAAGACCTTTTGCTGGCAGAAGATGACGAAATGCCGGTGCGGGATTTGATGGAAACAAACCTGATTTCCGTCACGACCCATACGGACCAGGAAGAAGTGGCCCGTATGTTCTCAAGGTATGACTTTTTGGCACTGCCGGTGGTGGATTTGGAAAACCGGATGGTGGGTATCGTCACTGTTGACGACGCCATCGACGTTTTGGAAGATGAGGCCACGGAGGATATGGAGAAAATGGGCGGTATTTTGCCCTCTGAGAAGACCTATATCCGAAGCTCCCCTTGGGAACTGTTTAAAAACAGAATTCCCTGGCTGCTGCTTTTGATGATCTCCGCAACCTTTACGGGTATGATCATTACTGCTTTCGAAGATGCTTTGGCGGCACAAGTTGCCCTGACTGCCTTCATTCCCATGCTGATGGGTACCGGTGGTAACTCCGGTTCTCAGTCTTCCGTTACCATCATCCGTGCCTTGAGCCTGGATGAACTGAAATTGGGGGATCTGGGCCGGGTGGTGTGGAAAGAGATCCGCACAGCGGTTTTGTGCGGTTTGGCGTTGTCTGTGGTGTGTTTTTTCAAAATTTGGCTGGTGGATGGCTTGCTGTTAGGTAACAGCAATATTACCCACATGGTCAATTTGGTAGTCTGCCTTGCTTTGTTTGCCACAGTTTTGACAGCGAAAATCGTGGGTGCAGTGTTACCTATGGCGGCGAAAGCCTTGAAGTTAGACCCGGCCGTCATGGCAAGCCCCTTTATCACATCCATTGTGGATGCCCTTTCCTTACTTGTGTATTTCTTGTTTGCCAATATGCTTCTGAATATTTAAGGAGATTTCTATGACAACAAAACAGCAAGGCGTGATCGCCTTGATTAAAAGTGCCATTTTAGGGAAAAGCGTAGCCCTTCCTGCAGATTTTGATTGGGAATGGGTATCGGCTTTCTTAATAAAAAGCGGTTTGAGTGCCATGGGCTATGCCGGTGCGGCCAATTGCGGTATTCCGGATATGGACAGCAAAATGCTGGTGATGCAGGAGCAGTATTGCATTGAGTTTCTGTACAGCGAACGGCAATTGGAACAGCTTGACCGTTTTTATCAGGCAATGGAGGCAGAAGGACTGGATTATATGCCGGTTAAGGGTGCGGTGATGAAAGGCCTCTATCCTGCCCATGAAATGCGGAATATGGGCGATGCGGATATTTTGATCCGTGCAGAGCAGAAGGATCGGGTGGCAGCGGTTGCCACAGCCTTAGGCTTTGAATATCGTTCCGAATCCGATCATGAATGGAACTGGTTTCGTCCGGAACTGAAGCTGGAATTGCATAAGCGGCTGGTTTCCTCCGATGAAAAGACCTATTATGGTTATTTCGGTGACGGTTGGAAATGGGCAAAGCATCAAAAGGGACACCGCTATGATATGAGCCGGGAAGATGCATTTGTGTTTGAATTTTCCCACTTTACCCGGCACTACTGCAAAGGCGGCATTGGTGTGCGGCACATGATCGATCTGTGGGTGCATCTGCATACCGCGGAAAATATGGATATGGACTATATCCGCAGTGCCATGGCAGAAATGAAGCTGGATAAATTTTTTGAAAATGTGATGCAGACGCTTCACGCCTGGTTCCATGAGGGCGAAAGCAACGCCTGCACCGATTACATTACCGATTTTCTCTTCGGTGGCGGCAAGGTCAGCCACAGTTGGGAGATCGCCCAAAGTGCATCTGCGTCAAAAAACGGCGGCAGTGCCAAAAGCGGCAAATTGCGGCTGATGATGCGGCGTGTATTTCCGGCAAGAAAGCATTTGGATTGGAATTATCCCCAGTTCAGCAAAATGCCGTTGCCTATTGCCTGGGTGGCTCGTTGGTGCAGCCTGGCAAAGCGAAAGGATGCGGTTCGTACCCGTGTGGAAAGTATGAAAAAAGCCACCGATGAAAAGGTGGATGCTTATCGTGCCAGCTTGGACTTCGTTGGCCTGGAAGTAATGGAATAATAAAATGAGCGGAGATGTCATAAGACATCTCCGCTTCAGTCTGTCAAAAAAGTATTTTTTTGACAGACTGGCAGAGGTCAAAGAAACGCCAAAGACAAGTAACTCGACCCCGAAGTGTATATCGATACTCGAGTGGGGAGAGTTACGATGGAAGTCAAAACGCTTTTCTAAGCAAATTTTCCCCACATCCGTCAAAAATCAGAGATTTTTGATACCTTCTCCCGAAGGAGAAGGCTCTTGTATAAATCATCACCCCAAACCATCAAATACGCGTTTTGACGGTTTGGGGGTTCTTTGACACTCTGGAGCGGAGATGTCCAAAGGACACCTCCGCTTACTTTTCGGGCAGGTAGGGGACGGGTTTCCCGTCCCGAAATCGGGAGGCGAAACACCTTCCCTACGCATTAGAATCTGCACTTTTCGGCGATATAGTTTTTCAGCTCGGCGATGGGGATACGGACCTGCTCCATGGTATCACGGTCACGGACGGTTACGCAGTTGTCGGCTTCGGTGGTGTCGTCGCCCACAGTCTGGAAGTCTACGGTGATACACAAGGGAGTACCGATCTCGTCCTCACGGCGATAACGCTTGCCGATAGAACCGGCGTCGTCGAAATCCACCATAAAGTCCTTTTGCAGCTCGTGGTAGATCTCCTCGGCCTTGGGGGACAGCTTTTTGGAAAGGGGCAGCACAGCAGCCTTGAAGGGTGCCAGTGCAGGATGCAGACGCAGAACGGTGCGGACATCATCTTTGCCGCTCTTGTCCTGACCTACCACTTCCTCATCATAGGCTTCACACAAGAAGGCCAGTGCCACACGGTCACAGCCCAGAGAAGGCCCGATGACATAGGGGATATAATGCTCGTTGGCTTCCTGATCGTAATAATCCAGAGCCTTGCCGGATGCCTCCTGATGGCGACCCAGGTCATAGTCGGTACGGTCAGCAATGCCCCACAATTCGCCCCAGCCGGAGCCGAAGGGGAACTGATACTCAATATCGGTGGTAGCGCGGGAATAGAAAGCCAATTCAGCAGGCTCGTGGTCACGCAGACGGAGGCTT
>JAZRRA010000053.1:0-14710 GCA_045650305.1 Faecousia sp. | reverse complement strand
GAGGGTCTTGACCCTCCCACCGGAAAATGTTTGCATTTTCCGGATTTTCGCAAGAAAATATCATGTTATTGCCTGCGGCAATCGCAATTTTACAGCGGTAAAATTGCCGGGGGGGTCAAGACCCCCCCCTACAATTTAAATTTATTAGTACGGTAAATTTATGTTTATATGAATTATCTCATTGGAAAAGCTGTTGACAAAATTGGTTATCTTAGGCTATAATCAGGATAATTGAGAAAAGCTGTGAACAGAAGAGTATGCCGTGCGTCACGGTCAGAGAGCCCCGTTTGGTGGAAAGGGGTACGGTAGGCGGCGGCAGAACATGGTCTGGGAGCTGAAATGTCGATAGGTAGGCATTTCCGGGTACGCCCGTCATCGCGTGTAATGAGGCGGCAAAAGTCGCGAAACAAGGTGGTACCGCGGTAAGTATTATCGCCCTTGGTTTGGTGCAAACCAAGGGCGTCTTTTTATTTTCAGCGGATCTTTTGCCGCATAAATACGGTTTGAAAGGCTCGAAATACACAAAGTATGTCGTCGCCTTCCAAATCTTTTTCTGCGACAAAATCTCTCGCTGAACGATTGTGTAGCGGATCTTTTGCCACATAAATACTGCGAAAATAACTATTTGCATATATAAAGGAGAAACGAATATGAGTAAGAAACCCTACTATATCTCTACGGCGATTGCCTATACTTCTGCAAAGCCTCATATCGGCAACACCTATGAGATCGTACTGGCAGACGCCATTGCCCGTTATAAGCGGCAGGCAGGCTTTGATGTGTATTTCCAGACCGGCACGGATGAGCATGGGCAGAAGATCCAGCAGAAGGCTGAGGCGGCAGGTATCTCCCCCCAGGAGTATGTAGATAATGTCAGCACCCAGATCAAGAGCATTTGGGACCTGATGAATACCACCTATGATCGCTTTGTCCGTACCACCGACCCGGAGCATAAGACGAAGGTGCAAAAGATTTTCCGCCGGATGTACGAAAAGGGCGATATTTATAAGGGTACTTATGAAGGTAAGTACTGCACTCCCTGCGAAAGCTTCTGGACAGAAAGCCAGTTGGTGGAGGGTAAATGCCCCGACTGCGGCAGAGATTGCGTGGATGCGCAGGAAGAGGCTTATTTCTTCCGTATGAGCAAGTATGCAGATCGCCTGATGCAGCACATTGAGGAACATCCCGAATTTATCCAGCCTGAGAGTCGGAAAAATGAGATGGTCAATAACTTCTTAAAGCCCGGTCTGCAGGATCTGTGCGTCAGCCGTACCAGCTTCACCTGGGGTATTCCCGTGGAATTTGACCCCGGCCATGTGACCTATGTTTGGCTGGATGCTCTCAGCAACTATATCACCTTCTGCGGCTATGACCCCGACGGTAATCACAGTGACCATTACAAGAAGTTCTGGCCTGCAGATCTGCACCTGATCGGCAAGGACATTGTCCGTTTCCATACCATTTATTGGCCCATCTTCCTGATGAGCATGGAAGAACCTCTGCCGAAGCAGGTATTCGGTCATCCCTGGCTGTTGGTGAAGGGTGATAAGATGTCCAAGAGTTTGGGTAATGTGATCTACGCCGATGATTTGGTGAATCTGTTTGGTGTGGATGCAGTGCGTTACTTCGTGTTGCACGAAATCCCCTTTGCCGCTGACGGCATTATGACTTATGAACTGATCATTGAGCGGATCAACAGCGAGCTTGCCAACATCCTGGGCAATTTGGTAAACCGTACTGTTGCCATGGACAACAAGTACTTTGGCGGCGAGATTATGGCCCCCAATGCCCCCGATGCCCTGGATGAGGAACTGAAGGCGATTGCACTGGCTATGCCCGGCAAGGTGGAAACGAAGATGAACGAACTGAAAGTGGCAGATGCCATCGATGAGATCTTCGTTTTGCTCCGCCGTGCAAACAAGTATATCGACGAGACCGCACCCTGGGCGTTGGCAAAGGATGAAAGCAACAAGGCCCGTTTGGGTACTGTGCTTTATAACCTTTTGGAGAGCATCCGCTTTGCGGCTGTGGCACTGGAACCCTTCCTGCCGGAAACCTCTGAGCGTATTCTTTCTCAGATCGGCTGTGATAACGGCGGACTGGAAAGCCTTGCAAGCTTTGGTGTACTGCCTGCCGGTGGCAAGGTGGGTGCAGGTGAGATCCTCTTTGCCCGTCTTGATCCGGTGAAGAAGATGGAAGAAATCGACGCTTATCATGCAGAAAAGGCAAAGGCTGCATTGCCTCCTTTGGAGATCGAGCCTTACAGCGAAGAAAATGTGGACTTTGAAACCTTCTGCAAGTCCGATCTTCGTGCTGTGAAGGTGAAGGATTGCCAGCCGGTGAAGAAGAGCGATAAGCTGTTGCAGTTTACTTTGGATGACGGCACCGGTACAGACCGGCAGATTCTCTCCGGTATTGCCAAGTACTACAAGCCTGAGGACTTGATCGGCAAGACTTTAGTTGCGATCACCAACCTGCCTCCCAGAAAGATGATGGGTCGGGAGTCCTGCGGTATGCTGATGAGTGCCATCCACACCGAAAAGGGCGAGGAAAAGCTGAATCTCATTATGATCAGCGATGCAATTCCTGCCGGTGCAAAACTCTGCTAAAAGTTTGAATATTCCGAAAATCAATCCCCCGTGTTTTATGAAAAACACGGGGGATTTTTTGTGAAAGTGTTATTTATTGAGCAAGCATTTTACGGAACAGATCCATATATTTGCCTGCTGGGACATCCCAGCTGAAGTCCTGCTCCATGCCCCGCTGTTGCAGAGCCCGGAAGGCCTCCGGGTCATCCCGATACAAATGCAGACACCGTTTCAGGGATGCTATGAAGTCATCGGCATTGTAGCTTTGGAAGGTAAAGCCCAGGCCACCTTCGCCCTTTGCGTCCGCACCGGGAACGGTGTCCTTCAGGCCACCGGTGGCATGAACTACCGGCACTGTGCCGTAACGCATAGCGTTCATTTGGGAAAGACCGCAGGGTTCGGATTTGGAGGGCATCAGGTAGATGTCACCACCTGCATAGATACGGGCGGCAAGACCCAGATTGAAGGTGATCTTTGCGGCGACCCGATCGGGGAACTCCAAGGCAAGCTGGGAGAAGAACTCCTCAAAGTGCTGCTCGCCCGTACCCAGGATCAAAAGCTGGCAATCTTCTTCCCACAAGAGCCGTCTTGCAATATAGCAAAGCAGATCCAGACCCTTATGACCGGCCAAACGGGTGACCATGACCATCAGGGGTGTGTGGGGATTTGTGGGCAGTCCCACTTCCTCCTGCAACGCGGCCTTGCAGGCGGCTTTGCCTTCTGTAAAGGAAGTGCTGTTATAATGTGCAGGCAATGCCGGGTCGGTTTCGGGGTTGAAGGTGCCGGTGTCGATGCCGTTGGTGATACCGGTGAGCTTGTGAGAAGCACTTGCAAGGATACCATCCAAACCGTGGGCATAGTAGGGATACATCAGTTCTTTGGCGTAGCTTTCGGAAACGGTGGTTACCAGATCGGCACATTCGATAGCACCTTTCATCAGGTTCACAGAACCACCCATATCCAGTGTGCCGCGGAAATCCCAGGGCAGAGCCAGTACATTGTCAAAGAAGTCGCCGCCTGCCCAGCCCTGATATTCCACATTGTGAATTGTGAACATACAACGGGTTCCGGGGAAGAGGGGGGCGTACTGAGCCTTCAGGAAGGTGGGGACAGCGGCGGTTTGCCAGTCGTTACATTGGATCACATCGGGGATGAAATCCAGGCAAACCAGGGTATCCAGACAAGCCTTAGAGAAGAAAGCGAACCGCTCAGCATCATCCATATCGCCGTAGATAGCACCGTCACGACCACCGAAATAATAGAGATTATCGATGAAGTAAACATTCACCCCGTCTTTTCGATCCTTCAGCTTCATGATGCCTGCATACTGCTGACGCCAGCCGAGGGCTACATAGAACTGGGCTACCTGCTCCACTTCGTATTTGGGATTTTCTTTGATTTTCTTATAGTAGGGAAGGATCAAGGTCACCTGATTGCCCTCAATTGCAGAAAGAGCGGCAGGCAGAGCCTCCATCACGTCACCAAGGCCGCCGGATTTGGCATAGGGAGCGCCTTCCGAGGCCAGGATGGCGATTTTCATACAATGTCACCTCTTTTGATGATAATGGGATTGGTGGGAGAGCCGATCAGCTGAGTGCCGGGACGGATGGTAACATCCTTGTCCAGGATCACATATTTCAGCTCGGCGTTTTCCCCTACAACTGTATCGTTCATGATCACACAATTTTCCACGCGAGCACCGGATTTCAATGTGACCTGGCGGAAGATAATACTGTTTTTGGCACTGCCTTTCAGCATACAGCCGTCTGCCACAATACAACCGTCGATGCTGCAATTGTCACCGTAGTAGCTGGGAACACGGTCACGAACCTTGGTGTAAACCGGGTGGTTGCCCCGGAACAGATCGTGACGCAGTTCTTTTTCGGTCAAAGCAAGGGAATGGTGGAAATATTCTTCCACAGATTCGTTAAACAGTGCCGCACCTTCGAAGGGATACACATTGACGGAAATGGCGTTTTTCTGCCACAGACCCAGAACCAGATCCCGGTCCATGTGGTACAGATTATGGGCGATATGCTCTTGCACCTGGGCGATCAGCCACTTCTTGGAAAGAATGAAAATATCCATGCTGGCCACATAATCTTCGGGTGCCTGATAGTCCACAGCCATATCCAGCACATTGCCTTTGCTGTCCAGCTTCAGTGCCAGATCCAGTTGCTTCTTGCCGTCGGCAATACCGGATTTGGTCACAACGGTAATATCCCGTTTGCTGGCGATGTGGGAGGCGATGACCTTATTGAGATCCAGATTGGAAAGAACGGCAGAATCGATCATGACCACCAGCTCATCTTCAGAACCGGTGCGCAAAAAGCTCATAGCGGCATTGAGAGATTCCAGCTTGCCCCGATAGTTTGCGGTGGTGGAATGGGCATAGGGGGTCAGATATTCCAGACCGCCTTCTTCCAGCTCCAGACCCCATTCTTCACCGGAGCCGATGTGGTTAATGAGGGATTGGTAGTTATGACGGGTGACGATGCCCACATGACGGACGCCGGCACAAGCCAAATTGGAAAGTGCAAAGTCGACCTGACGGTAACGGCCGCCAAAGGGAAGGCTTGCCATAGTACGCTTATCGGTAAGTGCACCCATGGTTGCGTCGTTTGCAAAGATAATACCCATGATATTCATAAATCAAACCCTCCTTCTTACAGCATTTCGCCGGGCTGCAGCACGGCATTTTCTGCAACCACCGCACCTTTGGCGGTGACGCTGATCTGTTTTTTATCGCCGGGAGCGAAAGCACCGCCTACCACGGCGTTACGGCAGATACGGCTGTCCTCGCCCAAAATGGCATGACGGACGATGGCACCGGGTTCAATGACAACACCGGGCATGACCACACTGTCTTCTACCAATGCACCTTCTCCGATGGTACAGCCCAGGGAGATCACACTGTGACGAACGGTGCCATATACCTCACAGCCTTCGGCAACAAAACTGCCGGAAATGGAGGCGTCGGGATCGATGTAGGAAGAAGGATGGGCGTCGTTACGGGCGCAGATCTTACTGCGTTCGTCACCGCGGATGTTAAAATCGGGATTTTCACCCAAAAGCTCCATATTGGCTTCCCACAGAGAATCGATGGTACCCACATCCTTCCAATAGCCGCTGAAGGAATAGGCCATCAGTTTGTGACCGGCATTCAGCAGATTGGGGATGATGTTCTTGCCAAAGTCGTTGGAGGAATTGGGATCTTCTTCGTCAGCAATCAAAAATTCCCGCAGAACGCTCCAATTGAACACATAGATACCCATGGAGGCGTTGGTGGACTTGGGCTTTTTGGGCTTTTCCTCAAACTCGTAGATAGAGCCGTCGGGATTGGTGTTGAGGATACCGAAACGGGAAGCTTCCTTCAAAGGTACATCCCGAACCGCAATGGTGCAGGAAGCACCGTTTTGCTCATGGAAATTGACCATGGCGGCATAATCCATCTTGTAAATATGGTCACCGGACAGCACCACTACATAGTCCGGGTCAAAACGCTCGATAAAGTCGATGTTTTGGTAGATGGCATTGGCAGTGCCCTTATACCAGCCACTTTTCTTGTCATGGCGTTCGTAGGGGGGCAGAACCTGGGCACAGCTATGGGGTTTGTTAAGACCCCAGGGCTGACCGTTGCCGATGTACTCGTTCAGCTCCAAAGGCTGATACTGGGTCAAAATGCCCACGGTATCGATGCCGGAGTTGACGCAGTTACTCAAAGGAAAGTCAATGATGCGGTATTTTCCACCAAAGGGAACGGCAGGCTTTGCAGTTTTCTCTGTCAAAACCTTCAGACGGCTGCCCTGACCACCGGCCAGAAGCATAGCGATCACGCGTTTTTTCTGGAAGTACATGATTGTTTACAGCTCCTTATTTGAAAAATGTGAAATACATGGATGATACAAAGGAAATGGGTTCATATTTCCCCATGCATAACATATCACATTTTGGGCAAGAAGAAAAGGGAAAAAATGTCGAAAATATCGTTTGTTGCATCGTCAAAATAAACAAAAATTGCCAGATAACGGAAAAGCTTATAGATACTTCGACGAAGGGGGGTCATTTTCCGAAAAGTGGACGGGCGACTCGTTTGTAAAGCAGTATGGTAAGGCAACTGACGAGAACACCTTTGAGAAGATTCAGCGGTGCAACAGATAAAAGCACCAAACTCCAAACAGAATCAATGCGGCTGTTGATGGCGGCACCGGTGGCGATGATGGAATCCATGGGAATCAACATTTCCGCAAATTTCGGAAGCAGATACAGAGCGTTGAAGGCACTGCCGAACACAGTCAGGCAAATACTTCCCACGATCAGGCCCCATATAGCGGTTCGCTTGGTGCGTTCCAAATGGTAGATCGTCACAGCGGGAATGACCAAACTGCAACCCACCACAAAATTGGCGAAATCTCCCACAAAAGCGGTGGAAGTGCCTTTCAGCAGAAGTTTTAAAAGGATCTTGAGTCCTTCGCAGGCGACGGTGGCAGAGGGTCCCAAATAAAAGCCGCAGAGCATGACGGGCAGCTCCGAAAAGTCTAACTTATAAAATTCCGGTGCTAAGAAGGGAATGGAGAAATCCAAAAGATGGAGTACGGCCGCCAGAGCGGAGCATATCGATATGATGGTGATGCGGCGTGTCTTTGAGATTTTTCGCGGCGAGGGCAGAAAACGCTCCAAAAATTTCGCCAGCAGAAAAAGACCGGTAATAATGGCAATACAAACTATAAAAAATCCCATATTACCGACAATTTCATCCCATAGTTGTTTCATAAAAAACCTCCTGACAAGAAATGCCCTGGGTATGGCAATACCCAGGGCATAAAAATTGCGTTGTATTTCTTCTTCCATCCAGACTGTAAACTGTCGGTATCGGAGTTGCACCGATTCAGCATCCAAAGGGATGCTCGCGGACTGTACCGCCGGTCGGGAATTTCACCCTGCCCTGAAGAATGTTATCCAATTGTGTTTATAAGATACCACGGTACATATTGGTTGTCAAGTCAGGCAAAGTATGATACCATAGGAAATGCGTGGAAACGAAAACACAAATTTACCGCATCATTTCGTTTTTTTAATTATTTCCGGTGGGTTTTAACAAACTGCTGACAGTACCCTTTGCGGAGGTATCGGTAATGTCGCCGCCGATGATCTGGTTCTTATAAACCAGTAAGGTGGCGTATACCGGATCTGTGGCACCGGGATAATTGTTGACTTTATAAACATATCGCATCACGGTTTGACCGGCATACTGCGTCAGGTCATATCCCTGACTTTTTTGCAGGGCATTGTACCGCTCGTAAACATCGGTGGCGGTTTGGGGAATCCGAACCTGACCGGATTCGGTGGGAGATGCGGCCACATCCCATCCCTGGGATTTGAGAAATTCTACCCGGGAATCGTTTCCGGATACGGCGGCAGTGGTGGTGCTTTCTTCCTTGCCGCCGAACAGTGCGATCAGTCCCACGATGATCGCCACGACGGCGATCAGGGCAATGACGATCTTTTTGACATCTACCTTGGCGGTGAAAAACATCATAAAAATCCCTCCTTGTAATTTCCTAACGGACATTAGAAATCTATGTATCCGGAAGGCGGGATAGAACGGAGAATATATGCAACGATTGGATAAATTTTTGTGCGACTGCGGAGCCGGCACCCGATCTCAGGTGAAGGCTATCCTGAAAACCGGTGCGGTGACAGTGGATGGCAAGCCGGAAAAGGACGGCAGTCGTAAGATCGACCCGGAAACGCATCAGGTGTTTTTGTATGGCGAACCCATGTCGGCGACAGGCACGGTGGTGCTGATGATGAATAAGCCGGAAGGCTATGTGACTGCCACGGAGGATAAAACCGACAAAACGGTTATGGAGCTGTTGCCGCCTGAATATCGTCATTTGGACCTGAAGCCCGTAGGCAGACTGGATAAAATGACGGAGGGACTTTTGTTGTTTACCAATGACGGGGATCTTTTGCATCGCCTCATCAGTCCCCAGAAGCAGGTGAAGAAGGTATACTATGCCCGTCATGAGGGAACTGCCACAAAAGAAGATGTGACCGCTTTTCGTGAGGGACTGACCCTCCGGGACGGCCTTTCGTGTCTGCCGGCTCTTTTGGAGCCGTTGGGGGAAGGAGAGAGCCTGATAACGGTGTGTGAAGGCAAATACCACCAGGTTCGTCGCATGATGGCATCCCGGGGGATGCATGTAAATTATCTGGAGCGGCGGCAGGAGGGAAATTTGCAACTTGGGGATCTGGAAAGAGGGGCTGTTCGACAGCTTTGTGCATCAGAAGTGCAAAATTTAACGGCGGAATCCGCAGGTTTGTAAGGCCTGAAAACCAAAGCTGTTTAGGATTTTAACTAAAAAACATGTATCTTTTTGTATCAATCTGTCAAAAAGCACTTGCAATATGTGCAAAAGTGATATATACTTATAAGGCAATTTAGTTAAAACGCACATTTGTGCATGAAATTAGGAGGACTGACCATGTCTAATAGCGTTTTCCAAAATGTGATTCTGCAACTGAAAGATGCAACCGACCGTTCTTTTGGTGTTGTGGATAACGACGGCTGCGTCGTTTCCAGCACGGATGCATCCCTTTTGGGAGAGCGTTGGTCCGATGCGGCGATTAAGATTGCCGGCAGCGGCGAGCAGATCGTGCGGTTTGGTCAGCGTACCTTTAAGGCTATTTTGAGCGGCAACAATTATTTTGAGTATGCGGTGTTCTGCAGCGGTGACGATGAAATGGCAAAGTCCTTCTGTAACCTGGCATACATAGCCCTGAATGATGCCAAAAACTTTTATGAGGAAAAGCATGACCGCGGCACATTTGTGAAGAACATCATCATGGATAACATCCTCTCCGGTGACATCTATGTCCGTGCTAAGGAACTGCATTTTGCTACCGATGCTCCCCGTGCGGTTTTCCTGGTTCGTCAGGCAGGTCGCAGCGATGTGGCGGCAGTGGATGTGCTTTCCGGTATGTTCCCGGATAAGATGCAGGACTATGTGCTGAGCATCAATGAAACGGATATTGCGGTTATCAAGCAGTTGCCCGGTGAAACCTCCGGTCAGGAGCTGGAGAAGATCGCTCGCAGCATGGAAGAGAAGCTGAAAAGCGAGCTGTATGTCAAGACTGTCATTGGTATCGGCACTGTGGCAGAACATCTGCGTGAGCTTTCCGATGCATACAAGGAAGCCCAGACTGCCATCGATGTGGGCAAGGTGTTCGATACAGAGCGTTCCATCATCAATTATGAGAGCCTGGGTATTGGCCGACTGATCTATCAGTTGCCCACCACCTTGTGCGACATCTTCCTGACGGAAGTTTTTAAGAAAAATACCATTGATGCCCTGGATCAGGAAACTCTGTTTACCATCAATAAGTTCTTTGAAAACAACCTGAATGTGTCCGAAACCTCCAGAAAGCTGTTCGTTCACAGAAATACCCTGGTTTACCGTTTGGAGAAGATCAAGAAGCTGACCGGTTTGGATCTGCGTCAGTTTGATCACGCCATCGTCTTTAAGGTTGCTTTGATGGTTCGTAAGTACCTTTCCTCCCGGGATGCCCGATAATCCTTTTTCAAAATCTATCGACTTTTTGTGTCATTCTGAGCGGTTGCTCCGCTCAGAATGACATTTTTTGTTTAGTTGTGCAGAATGTACTGTGCGTGAAATATGGTTTTGTACCTATAAATTTGGATAAATTGTAAAATTGCCGGATTTACAATAATTTTCAGCCTACGAAGATTGACATAACATCGAAAATGTGTTACAATTTTGTTACCCTAAACTGGGGTAGAAGGCGAATATAGAAATAACTGACGGCGGGGATTCTTTTTCAGGGTCGGCAGTCGGTTTGGAGAGAGAATATGATCGAATTTAACGATGTTGTGAAGTCCTATTCTGTGGGAACGCAGGCCTTGCGCGGTGTTTCCATGCAGATTGAGGACGGCGAATTTGTATATTTGGTAGGCCCTTCCGGTTCCGGAAAATCCACCATCATCAAGCTGATCACCGGTGAGCTGAAGCCTACTTCCGGTACAGTTCATGTGAACGGATATTCTTTGGAGCGGATCCGCAAAAGAGAATTGCCCTTCATGCGGCGTACGGTTGGTGTTGTGTTTCAGGATTTCCGCCTGATCCAGGATATGACGGTTTACGACAATGTGGCCTTTGCCATGCGTGTGGTAGGAGCCCGTTCCAAGGAGATAAGAAGCCGTGTACCCTATGTGTTGGAGCTGGTAGGCTTGGAAACCAAGAGCCGCCGTCACCCCAATGAACTTTCCGGTGGCGAACAGCAGAGATTGGCTATCGCCCGTGCATTGGTGAACAATCCGTCCACCATCATTGCCGATGAGCCCACCGGTAACCTTGACCCTGCCAAATCTCTGGAGATCATGAGCCTTTTGCAGGAGATCAACAGTTTGGGTACGACCATGCTGGTAGTAACCCATGCCCAGGACCTTGTAAAGCGTTTCCAAAATCGAGTCATTGCCATTAACGACGGTCAAATTGTCAGTGACGGAATGGATGGGTATGTGGGCTTATGAGAATCAATAATATCGGATATTTGATCAAAGAGGGCATCCGCAGTATTTTCCTGCATAGTTTTATGTCCTTTGCGGCTGTGTTTGTCACGGTTGCATGCCTTTTGATCGTAGGTTCTTTCTCGGCAGTGACCTACAATCTCAATAAGATCATCAATGACCTGAACGAAAATAATGAAATTCTGGTTTATATCGATGAAACCCTGGAGGAAGCCGAAGCCCGCAGTGTGGGTACACGACTGAACCGGGTCAGCAATGTGAAAAGCTCGGAGTTCATCTCCCGGGAGCAGGCAACAGAAGATTTTATTGCCAAACATTCCAACAGTGATGCGTTTACCGGTATTGACCCCAGTACTTTCCGGCATCGTTTCCGTGTGCAGCTTCATGATAACCGTCTTTTATCAGATACCAAGGCGGCACTGGCACAAGTTCCCAGTGTTGTGAATGTGGTTGCTGCGGACAAGGAAGCCCAGTTGCTGGTTGACGTTCAGGATGTGGTAAGCATGATCTCCCTTGTGGTGATTTTGGCATTGCTGCTCGTAAGTTTGATGATTATTTCCAATACGGTCAAATTGGCAATGGCAGACCGACGGGATGAGATTGCCATTATGAAAATGGTGGGTGCTACCAACGGATTTATCCGGTTGCCTTTTGTGGTGCAAGGTTTTCTGTTAGGTGTGATTGGTGCCGGAATTGCCTTTGGCCTGGAATGGCTGATATACAGCACTTTGGCAAATGAGATAGCGACCTACGGCGCAGGCACCTTGATGAAAATGGTTCCCTTCACGGAATTGGCGTTGCCGCTTGCCATAATTTTTGCCGGTGCCGGCATGTTTGTGGGCATTACCGGTAGCTTTGCATCCATTCGGAAGTATATGGATGTGTAATTGTGCTTCAAAAAGGAGTTTTTATGAGTAAGAAAAAACATATTTTGTCCTTCGTTGCCATTGTGTTCGGATTGGCACTTTTGTTGGGGATCGGCAGCAATACGGAGTATTTTTCCGTAGAGGCGGCCACCTCCGATGACCTGCTGGAAGAACTGGAAGCACTGGAAGAAAAGAACGAGGAAATCGAGGCGGAAATTGAGGCTCTTCGAGGTCAATTGTCTGATAACCTTGATAGCCTGGCTGCCATGATGACCCAGAAAAATCTGGTGGATTATGAAATTGCCCTGCTCAATGAGCAGATCGCCATTGTCAATGAGCAAATTGCTGCCTGCACCCAGCTGATCGCCGATAAGCAGGTGGAGCTGGAAGCGGCACAGGCAGAACTGAAGGCTATGCAGGAGAAAAATAAAGAGCGGATCCGTGCCATGGAAGAAAACGGTGAGCTTTCCTATCTTTCTGTGCTGGCAGAGGCCAACAGCTTTGCGGAAATGCTGGATCATTTGGAGATCGTGCAGGAAATTGCCAAGGCCGACGAACAATGTATGCAGGAATTGAACCAGGCGGCACAGCAGGTGCAAACCGCTAAGGAAAGTCTGGCAACGCAGCAGGAGGATCTGCAAGGACAGCGGCTTTCTTTGGATACAGTAGAAACACAACTGGAAGAACGGGTGGAAGAAACAAACGATCTGCTGCTTCAGATCAATGCCCAGGGTATTGAGTATGAAAACATGATCGAAAATTCCGAGTCGTTGCAGGAAGAACTGCTGTTGGAGATTGCCCAAAAGAACGAAGAGTACGAAGATGCCAAATATGAAGAATGGCTGGCATCTCAACGCCCTGCTACCGGTGGTGCGGCCAACGAAGCGGCAGGCTATACCTGGCTGATGCCTTGTACATACTCGGCATTTACCAGCCCCTTCGGTTATCGCTGGCATCCCATCAGTGGCGTATGGAAAATGCATAACGGCGTGGATTTGGCCGGTGCTTCCGGAACCCCCATTTTGGCTACCCGCAGCGGTGTCGTAACAGTTGCCTCCTATCAGGAAGGCGGTGCAGGCTGGTATGTGGCCATTAAGCATGACGATGTATATGGCTCCATTTACATGCACATGACCCATTATATTGTCAGTGCCGGTCAGTATGTGGAAGCCGGTCAGGTGATCGGCTATATGGGTACTTCCGGTGGCTCTACCGGTGTCCATCTCCACTTTGGTATCAGTAAAAACGGCGTGTATGTAAATCCTGCCGAATATATCAATATTGTTTAAAATCGCTTTGGAGGGATAAGCTTTGAACAGACGGAATAAAATGGTTTCTATCTTAGCCGGTGTGATGGCGGGAATCTTGCTTTTTAGCCTGGTATCTACTGCTGTGCTGATTCTGATAGGCTGATTCTATGAAAAACCCCACAGCCTTTCATGGCTGTGGGGATTCTTATCGAGGTGCTTTCTATGGAAAAACGGGAGTTTCATTTCAAAAAGTTTTGGCTTATGCTGCTTTCCTATGTGTTGGTGGGTGCTGTGGTATCGGCCATGACCCTGGTGTTCATTGCCCCAGGGGTTTACGGTAAGCGGGCAACGAAATTGCAGGAAATTTTCGATATTGTGGATGAAATGTATATTGGCAATGCAGATCCCCAGCTTATGGAAGATGCGGCGGCCTCTGCCATGATCTATGCCATCGGGGACGAATGGAGTTATTATGTCCCGGCTTCTTCCATGACGGAGTATGAAAATCAGCATACCAATTCCTATGTGGGAATCGGCGTGACCATCAAGACTTTAGAAGACGGCAGTGGTTTTGAAATTCAGAAGCTTTCTCCAAACGGACCTGCCAAAGAGGGCGGTTTGATGCCCGGAGATGTGATCGTGGCGGTGGAAGGTCAGCGTGTTTCTGAACTGGGAACAGCTGAGGCACAAGCTAAGATTGCCGGAGAATCCGGAACGAAAGTGAAAATCACAGTATTGCGTGATGGCCAGGAAACAGAATTTGAGTTGACCCGTCAGGAGATCCTCAACCAGGTGGCCTCCGGTTATATGGTTACAGATACGGTGGGCTATATCAAAATCAATAATTTCAATGATCGTTGTGCCCAGGAAGTGATCGCCAAGTACGAGGAGCTGGAAAAGCAGGGAGCAACCGCTTTTGTGTTTGATGTGCGTGGCAATCCCGGCGGTTATGTCCACGAGATGGTGGAGGTTTTGGATTATCTCCTGCCGGAAGGCGTACTGTTTCGCAGTGAAGACTATTCCGGCTATACCACCGAGGATACCTCCGATGCAGAATGTAAAGATGCCCCTGTTGCCATTCTGATCAACGGTGACAGCTATTCCGCGGCAGAGTTCTTTGCGGCGGCGTTGGTTGAGTATGAACGGGGTACAACTGTGGGTCAGCCTACCACCGGCAAGGGTCGTTTCCAGCAAACGATCAATCTTTCCGATGGTTCGGCACTGAATTTGTCTGTGGGCAAATACACCACACCCAAGGGCGTGGATCTGTCGGAAGTGGGTGGCTTGAAGCCCATGATTGTTGTGGATGTGGATCAGGATACCATGAATAAGATCTATTCCGAAACCCTGAAGCCGGAGGAGGATGTCCAGCTTCAGGCGGCGATCAAGGCTTTGCAGGAGCAGTAAACGCAGGGGTGGATCACCCCAATGTCATTAAGTTAAGATAAAGCTCTC
>JAZRRA010000052.1:0-6068 GCA_045650305.1 Faecousia sp. | reverse complement strand
GATCCGTCAAAGAGAAATGATATTTTTGAGCCAATGCCTCAAAATACATTCTAAATACCGTATCTGTCTTTGCACTACTCCAGCCGGAAACCTGAATCGCCCCATCGAAAATGGATTTTGTCTTATCGGGGATCACCAGATCCACATCCGGCACAAGTTGAAAGCCCAAACCGGTACAAGCAGGACACGCACCTGCCGGGTTATTGAAGGAAAACATCTGGGGCTCCAGCTCTGTCAGGCTGATGCCGCAATCTTCGCAGGCATAGTTTTCCGAAAAGGATATTTCCTCACCGCTGTCAGGAAGCAAAATGGTAACCAGTCCACCGGAACGACCACAGGCAGTTTCAACGGAATCGGTCAGTCGACGGTGTTGATTTTCCCGGATAACCAATCTGTCAACCACCAGTTCGATGGTATGCTTTTTATTTTTATCCAGCGTGATGGTTTCCGTCAGGTCATAGACCGAGCCATCAACCCGAACACGGACAAAACCGGATTTTGCCGCATCCTCCAGCACCTTTTGATGCTCGCCTTTTTTCCCGCGGATAACGGGAGAAAGAACGATAAAACGAGTTCCCTCCCCCATGGACTCAATCCGGTCCACGATCTGATCCACCGTCTGCCGACGGATCTCTTTGCCGCACTCCGGGCAATGGGGAATACCCACTCTGGCCCATAAAAGACGGAGATAGTCATGGATCTCTGTAACCGTTCCCACAGTGGGACGGGGGTTTTTAGAGGTGGGTTTTTGGTCAATGGGAAGGGCCGCAGAGAGGCCGTCGGTCCCTTCCACATTGGGCTTATCCATCTGCCCCAAAAATTGACGGGCATAAGAACTGAGGCTCTCCACATAACGGCGCTGACCTTCGGCATAAATGGTATCAAATGCCAAACTGGATTTGCCGGAGCCGGAAAGACCGGTAAATACCACGAGTTTATCTCTGGGAATGGTCAAATCTACATTTTTCAGGTTGTTTTCCTTTGCACCCCGAATCCGTATGGTATCGGCCATAAGTCTCCCCCTTTTCCTGATTTTTTGTCGTTATAGTATACCACATTTTATCATGATAAACAAGTGCTTTTTCAGGACTTTTCTTTTTGCCGGCGCAGCGTTGCTTTTTATCCACGGACCTCCTTCCCTGGGAGAAGGCTGTTTGGTTTGTATTTTGACGCACCGGGTAACGGAATGGAGCCATCCTTTTTCCTACACGCATGGGTGACGGTTTTCTAAAATATTTTCCTTTCTCTTCTTTCCATTTGCCTTTTATTTTTCCGTTTATAGTGGAATCTGCTAAAAGCTTTTTTGTTTTCCCGTGATTTTTCGTTTTATTTTATTTGGAATTACTGTTGCATTTTGATCCCGGAGGATGTTATAATAAAGTTGTATTTCTATGGAAAACCCATATACTATCATTACAAAGTGAGGAAGTAGAGATTATGATTGCATACGGAGAAAATACAAAGATCTTTTGCGGAAACTCTAACCCCGCCTTTGCAGAGACTGTCTGTAAAGAACTGGGCCTGACCATGGGCAAGGGTTGTGTCAACACCTTTGCAGATGGTGAAGTGTCTGTATCTCTGGAAGAAACCGTCCGCGGTGCTGACGTTTTCCTGATCCAGTCCACCTGCAAACCCGTGAACGACAATCTGATGGAACTGCTGGTTATGATCGACGCCTGCCGTCGTGCATCCGCCGGCCGTATCACTGCTGTCATCCCCTACTTCGGCTATGCCCGTCAGGATCGCAAGGCTAAGAGCCGCGACCCCATCTCCGCAAAGCTGGTGGCCAATATGCTCACCGCTGCCGGTGCTAACCGTGTGCTGACTATGGATCTCCACGCCGCACAGATTCAGGGCTTCTTTGATATTCCCGTGGATCATCTGCTGGGCAACCCCACTTTTGTACAATATTATCTTGACAAATTCCCCGAGGACAAATTCGATCACGACGACTTCGTGGTTGTTTCCCCCGACGTGGGCTCTGTGGCTCGTGCCCGTGCTTTTGCCGCTAAGGTTCACATGGGTCTGGCTATCGTTGACAAGCGTCGTCAGAAGGCCAATGTCTGTGAAGTTATGAACGTTATCGGCGATGTAAAGGGCAAGACTTGTATTTTGTTCGACGACATGGTGGATACCGCCGGTTCTCTGTGCAATGCTGCCAACGCCCTGGTGGAAGTCGGCGGTGCAAAGGCTGTCTACGCCTGCGCTACCCACGGTGTTCTGTCCGGTCCTGCTTTCGACCGCATTGAGGCAAGTGCCATCCAGGAACTGGTTGTTCACAACACCATTCCTCTCACCAAGAACACCCCCAGCAACAAGATCAAGCAGCTGGATGTGGCTCCCATCTTCGCCCGTGCCATCGCCCATATTCACGGCGGCACTTCCATTGCGGATCTGTTCTAAGCCATGTTTGGAAAATCGAAAGATTGCTGGCTCATCGTTGGTTTGGGCAACCCCGGCAAGGAATACGCTATGACCAAACATAATTGCGGATTTCGTGCCATTGATATTCTGGCCGATCAGCTCGGATGTAAAATTGACAAAAGCAAATTTCAGGGGCTTTACGGTCAGGCTACGGTTGCAGGTGCAAAGGTTTATCTTTTAAAACCGCAGACCTATATGAATCTTTCCGGCCGTTCCGTCCTGCAAATGTCTGCTTATTTTAACATTCCGCCCCAGAGGATCATTGTTTTATTTGACGATATTTCCTTAGAGCCCGGTCGGTTACGCCTTCGTGGCGACGGCAGTGCCGGCGGACACAACGGCATTAAGTCTATCATTGCAGAATTGGGCAGTCAGGAATTCCCCAGGGTGAAGATCGGCGTAGGTGCCAAACCCCACAAGGATGCCAATTTGGCAGACTGGGTTCTCTCCGGCTTTACCGCTCAGGAGGAAAAGGCCTTAACCGTTTCTCTGAAAAATGCCGCAGATGCTTCCATCTGCATCATTGAAAAAGGCCTTTACGAGGCCGCAAACCGTTTTAATGGTTCTCATCCCTAATTAAAGATAGATGCAATCACGGGAAGGGGGGTATTATCCCCCTTTCCGCGTTGTTGCGTGGAGACATTTTTGGAAGGAGGTTTTTGCATTATGGAGCATTTACTCAATATTCTGACACAATTAAAAGAATACAACGCACTGACCGAATCGGTGAAACAGAATGAAGCCGTCGCCGTCACCGGCGTCAGCCAAATTTGCAGAAGTCACTTCATTGCCGGCTTATACGCCCACACCTCCCGTCCCATTACCATCCTCTGTCAGGATGACATGTCCGCAAAACGAATTCAGGAGGACCTTTTATCTCTTTTAGGTATGGAAGTCCCCATTTTATGCAGTCGAGAACTGACCCTATATGATACTTCCGTGGTTTCCAGAGCATGGGAGCAAAAACGCCTGCGTCAGCTTTACGACCTAAAAAAGGGCATTACCCGTCTGCAAATTATGACTTGGGATGCCATGAGCCAAAGAACCATTCCTCCCGAAACCCTTGACCGTGCCGCCTTTATGCCGGAAATGGGGAAATGCTACACCATGGAGGAACTGACCCAAAAGCTTTCTTCTTCCGGTTACAGCCATTGCGGCATGGTGGAAGGCCCCGGTCAATTTGCCGTTCGCGGCGGCATTTTGGATATATACTCCCCTGCGGCTGACCGTCCCGTGCGTATGGAATTTTTCGGCGATGAACTGGACACCATGGGGTATTTTGACCCCGTGACCCAACGCAGAACAGAAAACATCCCTTCTTATACTGTCCTGCCCGTGGGGGAAACCCAGCCCCGGCTTCATAAAAACGGCCTTGCAGGTCTTTGTCATGATATTGAAAAGCTGATCGCCACGCAAAAAAGAAGAAAACACCTAAACGAGGATCTGATCAAAACTTTAGAAAAAGATCTTCACAAATACGAAAACGATCTGCCCAATGCCGCCTCTGACCGCTATATGGGCTTCATATATGAAGATTTTGCCACTGCAGCAGACTATATTCCCCAAAACAGCATTTTGGTGCTGTGCGATCACGCCAATCTCCATCGCAGTGCCAAAACCCGCACAGAATCCCTGGGACTGCAGCTGGACAATATGCTTCAGGCCGGACTTTTGGCCGGTGAACTGTGTGATTTTGCCTGCCAGTGGGAGGATTTTACCCAGGAACTGCAGGACAAAACTGTTGTCTATATGGACACCTTTGCAGGCTCAGCTTATCCGGAAGATCGTCCGCCCAAAACACTGCTGCCCCTGATCGCCAAGCAACTTCCCGGCTATGGCGGCAGTTTGGAAACCGCGGTTTCCGATCTATCCCACTATCAAAATATTGGCTTTTCCAGTTTGGTTCTCTGCGGCAGTCGAAACCGTGCCCAGATGCTTCAGGAAATGCTGTTTTCCAAAAATATTAAAGCGTCCCTTTCCATTCCCTTGGAAACCATGCCCAAACCGGGGCAGATCTTCCTGACAGAAGGTACGCTTCCCTTCGGTGTGGAATATTCGGACATCAAGTTGGCCATTCTTTCCGAAGGACAACTGATCGCCAGAGTCCACACCCCCAAAAAAGCCAAAAAGACTGCCACCAACCGGCAAAAGCTCAATGCATTTACGGATCTGACCCCCGGCGATCTGGTGGTGCATGAAAACTACGGTATCGGTCGTTTCATCGCCATGGAACAGATCCGGGTGGATGGTGCGGTTAAGGATTATGTAAAGATCGCCTATCAGGGTTCTGACACACTGTTCGTTCCTGCCACCCAACTGGATATGGTCAGCAAGTATATCGGTGGCGGCGAGGACAGCAACATTAAACTGAACAAAATCGGCACCGATGCCTGGCAGAAAACCAAATCCAAAGCCAGAAAAGCCGCCAAGGACATGGCCGGTGAACTGATCAAGCTATACGCCGCCAGAAAACGGCAGGAAGGTTTTGCCTTCGGTGCGGACACTCCCTGGCAACGGGAATTTGAGGATAATTTCCCCTACCCTGAAACAGACGACCAGCTTCGGTGTATTGCGGAAATCAAATCCGATATGGAATCCCCCACCCCCATGGATCGCCTGCTGTGCGGTGATGTAGGATTTGGCAAAACCGAGGTGGCTCTGCGGGCGGTGATGAAGGCAGTCATGGACGGAAAACAGGTTGCCATTCTGGTGCCGACCACCGTTCTTGCACAACAGCATTATCAGACTGCCGTTGCCCGTTTCCGCGGATTCCCGGTGAACATCGATGTATTAAGCCGTTTCCGCACCCCCAATCAACAAAAGAAAACACTGCAAAATCTCCGTGCCGGTCAGGTTGACCTGATCATCGGCACGCACAAGCTATTGCAGAAATCGGTGGAATTCAAGGACTTAGGTCTTTTAATCATCGACGAAGAACAGCGTTTCGGTGTAACCCACAAAGAACGGCTGAAAGAGATCTCTCAGGGTGTGGATGTACTGACCCTTTCCGCTACCCCCATCCCCCGTACCCTCAATATGGCACTTTCCGGTATTCGGGATATGTCCACCATTGAGATCCCCCCTGCCGACCGTTATCCCGTACAGACATTTGTTACGGAACATTCTACTGCTATTTTGGATGATGCCATCCGCAGAGAAGTGGAACGGGGTGGTCAGGTTTACTATTTGCACAATCGTGTGGAAACCATCGACCAATGTGCCTCCGGCCTGAAAAAGCGGATCCCCGGTCTATCGGTGGCTGTTGCCCACGGAAAACTGGGCGAGGACGCTCTGAGCGATATTATGCAAGCCATGGCAGAAGGTGAAATTCAGGTTCTCGTATGCACCACCATTATCGAAACCGGTTTGGATATTCCCAATGCCAACACCTTAATTATTGAAAATGCCGATCGGTTCGGACTTAGCCAACTTCATCAGCTTCGTGGCCGTGTGGGTCGCTCCACCCGTCGTGCCTATGCCTATTTCACCTTCCGTCCCGATAAGTCCCTGACGGAAATCGCAGAAAAGCGACTGACTGCCATCCGGGATTTTGCGGAATTCGGTTCCGGTTTCAAAATCGCCATGCGTGATCTGGAGATCCGGGGTGCAGGTAATCTGCTGGGTGCAGAACAAAGCGGTCACAT
>JAZRRA010000051.1:0-4539 GCA_045650305.1 Faecousia sp. | reverse complement strand
AAATACAAACGAGCCTCGTCACCGCGTCGGCACAAGTTCCATATCATTCGCCCCGGCCCGGAAGGGCCAGGTCTCATTCATTCCACTGCGCCTCCTTTCCAAATCGAACCCACTCCGTTGGGCTTCGATTTGGTTTTTTCTTTTTCACAAACTCCATATCCCTCGCCCCGGTGCAAGCACCAGTCTTCTCATTCCGTTGCATCTCCTCTTCCGGGACAAACCCGCTTCGCTGGGCTTTGCCCCGGTTATATTTTGCACAAGTTCCATATCATTCGCCCCGGCCCGGAAGGGCCAGGTCTCATTCATTCCACTGCGCCTCCTTTCCAAATCGAACCCACTCCGTTGGGCTTCGATTTGGTTTTCTTTTTGTAAATTTTGCTCCGTTATAAAAAGTAGGGGAGGGTCTTGACCCTCCCGCAAAGTATTTGCTTTTGTTTACCGTAGATATGTCCGCTTGATCTCAACGCCGCCGTTTTCTTCATAAACGAATACAGCATCAAAATTCTCCGAACCATTCCAACCACGCACCTTAAAAGAATCCACAAGTTCCATCAGCTTGCTGGAACCGTAGTAACCTGAATACTGTTCTAAGGCTGTGTACGATATATTTTGTAATGTATCCCTATCGATATCACCGCCGAAATGCCTTGCTTCTCCTTTGAAAAACTCAATTGCAAATCGTTCGCCCTGAATGATTTCGTTGATCCAATCAATCAAATCCTCTTCATCGCATAAATGGCAGTGCTGATAAGAAAAGCAAACACAATATGGGGTATATTCGTCATCTTCATAATAGTGGACAGTAATATTGTCACTATGGAGCGGATTGCTGATGACGGCGTGGGTGAAGCTGTCTGCATACTCTACCGTATAATCAGAAAATGCATTTGATAAAAATGAAAGTTTATTCTCTGTCATCCAAATCATGCCTTTCTTTTATTATATATACACTATACCACATGGCATATGTTGTGTCCACAGAGATTCTTCACACATCGCCATAGCAACGCATAATATTGCATATTAATATTTTGCAAAATTTCGAATTTTTTCACATAAAAATTGACAATTCCATTTGCATAATGTATACTACATTGGTAAATTTATTGCCTTTTGGAGGTAATTTCCGTGGTAAAGAAGTGGAAAGTCAAAATTCCGGCACTTACTGGTGATAAGGAGCGCAGAGCATACATTTATCTGCCCGCTTCCTATAATCAGGAACCCGACCGCCGCTATCCCGTCATGTATATGTTTGACGGCCATAATGTGTTTTTTGATGCCGATGCCACCTACGGAAAATCCTGGGGCATGAATAAATATATGCAGGAGTCTAAAAAGCAGCTGATCATCGTTGCCATTGAGTGCAACCATGAGGGAAACGGACGACTGGAGGAGTATTCTCCCTTTGACTCTGAAACCACCACGTTGGGTGCCATCAAGGGTAAGGGAAGGGCTTATATGACCTGGCTGATCAAAACCCTGAAACCCTTTATCGATCAGAAATACCGCACCCTTCCCGACCGGAAGAACACCATGATCTGCGGTTCTTCCATGGGCGGCCTGATGGCTCTGTACGGCGCTACCGCCTATAACCATGTGTTCCAGCGGGCAGCCTGTCTGTCTCCCAGCCTTTGGATCAACTCTGGCAAGGTGCTGGAAATGATCGCCAAGGCCAACATCCGCAGAGACACCTGCATTTATATGGACTACGGCAGTGAGGAAATGTTCAACCATGCAGCCAATGCAGAAGCCCTCATTTCCACCTCCCATTTTCTTCTGACAAAGCATGTCAATCTGGCGTTCCGCATCATTCCCGGCGGCACCCATTCAGAAGCATCCTGGGAAAAGCAGATCCCTATTTTTATGAATTGTTTGGGAATATAACATTAGGAGAGAGATTTTAATTTATGGAAATTCGTTACCTGAAGCACTACAGCGGCCATCTGTACCGTGAGATGGAGATCAAGATCTACGGTCATGCAGGCAAGCCCGTGCTGTTTATCCCCTGCCAGGGCGGCAGATTCTTTGACTTTGAAAACTTCCAGATGCTGGATCACTGGGCACACTGGATCGAAGAGGGCAAGTGCACTGTCTACTCCATCGATACCATCGACAACGAGACCTATGCCAACAAGGCCGGTGATTGCCGCCGCCGCATTGAGCTGCACGAGGACTGGTATAACTATGTGATCGAGGAAGTGGTACCCACCATCCGTCATCTCAGCGGCGAGCGCAACGGCTATGATCAGATGATTACCGCCTTCGGCTGCTCCATGGGCGCGATGCACGCCGCCAATATTTTCTTCCGCCGTCCCGATCTGTTCGATCAGGTCTTTGCCATCTCCGGTGTCTACGATTCCAGAGATGCTTTCGGCGACTATATGGATGATCTTGTTTATCAGAATACCCCTGTGGAGTACCTGATGAACATGCCCGCCGATCATCCCTACATCCGCATGTACAACGAGCGCCAGATCATCATCGTGGTTGGTCAGGGTGCCTGGGAGGATGTGCTGAAGGCAAGCACCGGCTGGCTCAAGTGGGTGCTGGAGCAGAAGGGTATCAACGCAACTGTAGATTTCTGGGGTCACGATGTGGATCATAACTGGCCCTGGTGGTATAAGATGGTTGCTTATTATGTTCCCCGCCTGCTGGGTTAATCAAGAAAGAGAGTTTAGAATATGAGGAATTTTGTGTTTATTTCCCCTAACTTTCCTGTAAACTACTGGAAGTTCTGCGCAGAGCTGAAGAATAACGGCCTGCGTGTCCTGGGCATCGGCGATTGCCCCTACGATAATCTGCTGCCCGAACTGCGCGCTTCCCTGCATGAGTACTACAAGGTAAGCTCCCTGGAAAACTATGATGAGGTTTTCCGCGCTGTGGCATTCTTTACCTACAAGTACGGCAAGATCGACTGGCTGGAGTCCAACAATGAGTACTGGCTGGAGCGTGACGCCAAGCTGCGTACCGAGTTCCATATCACCTCCGGTTTCCAGGAAGAGGATATGACCAAGGTCAAGTATAAGTCCGCTATGAAGGAGTACTACGCTAAGGCCGGCATTCCCACTGCCCGTTACCACATCGTGGATAACTTCGAAAATTCCCGTGACTTTGCCAACAAGGTTGGCTACCCCGTGGTCGTCAAGCCCGATAACGGCGTCGGCGCCAGCCATACTTACCGTCTGAAGAGCGATGAGGAACTGGAATACTTCTTCGCTACCAAGGACAATGTGACCTACATCATGGAAGAAATGGTCAAGGGCTATGTCTGCACCTATGACGGCATCGTGGGTGCAGAGGGTCAGATCCTGTTCGAGGCAGGCAATGTGACCGTGCTGAGCCTGATGGATGTTGTCAATGACAATATGGATTCTCTGTACTACATCGTTAAGGATCTGAATCCCAAGGTCAAGGAAGCCGGCATGAAGACCGTGGAGGCCTTCGGTGCCAGAAGCCGCTTCTTCCACCTGGAGTTCTTCTGCCTGACCGAGGATATGGAAGGCCTGGGCAAGGCCGGTGATATCATCGGCCTGGAAGTCAATATGCGTCCCTCCGGCGGGTATACTCCCGATATGTACAACTTCCCCCATGAGACCGATGTTTACAAGATCTGGGCAGACATGATCGCCTTTGATAAGAGCACCAAGCCCAAGGGCAACTCCCATATCTGTGCCTTCATCGGCCGCCGCGACGAGAAGCGTTACCAGATGGGTCATGATGACATCATGGCAAAGTACGGCTATTGCATGAAGATGCAGGGTCGTGTTCCCGATGCCCTCAGCGGCGCTATGGGTAACTACCTGTACATGGCAAACTTCGACTCTGTGGAGGATATGAACCAGTTCTACCGTGAACTGATGGCTTAACTGAAAATACGGCGCAAAGGATGAAAGTCCTTTGCGCCTTTTTATTTCCTGCTATTTCTCAAAGCTTTCCCCATGGAAGATGTCTAACGCTTTTGCTTTTGCCTCTTCCCGTTTCCCTTGCATGAGCGGAAAAAGCGACGGTATAATGCTCATACCCCACGGGGGAGTTTTACAAAAGGGGATGGCAGCACTGAAACAAGTGGTCATATCGATGGTGGTTGTTTTGATTGCGGCGGGGATTCTTGCAGGAATGGTACTGTATACGGTGGCTTTGATGCGCAGTGCACAACTGCGGATTCTCACGGGAGAATCTGCCGGGATTCAGGCCCAGGTGATATGCGGATAGCAGACTGCCGCCTGCTGCAGGCGGCTTTGCCGGTTATTTGTTGGAAAAACACCTAAAAACAGCCGATATTTGTAAAATAATAGTTGTAAAACTGAAAAAGATATAGTATAATATTACGGTTATGTGAATATTTTTCGGGAGGAATACCCCAATGTTAAATAGAAATGAAGAGCTGAAGCAGTATCTGGTGCCCGGCAAGCATGTGCATCTTGTGGGCATCGGCGGTGTTTCCATGCGTCCTCTTGGCCTGGTGCTGCAGGGCATGGGTATGATCGTCACCGGCTCTGATATGAATGCCTCCGTATCTACCGATGAACTGATCGCCAA
>JAZRRA010000050.1:0-11367 GCA_045650305.1 Faecousia sp. | reverse complement strand
ACTCGACCCATAACATCGGCAGCAACTGCCGCCTTCAGTTTCGCAAGGCGGTCTTCCGTGTTGTGGAAATTCGGTATGGTCTCATACAGCGTTTCAGCAGGATAATCAGCCAGCATACGCTGAAAGTTTCCGAAAGCACGGGCAGAGGCTTCAAACAGAGCAGGGGTGGCCTTTTGATAGCAGTCGGTATTTTCGATGAAGTTGGTCAAACGCCATACTTTGCCGTTGCAATCCGTGTAAAAATCCTTGCCGTCCTTGGTCTTGACAACATGCAGGGTCTCACGGAGAGGATCGCCGCCGTTTTCGATGATCTTGTTACGCAGATAGGAAGTAATGCCCACCATATTCTCCATCAGTTCCTCCGGATGGGGGAATGCAGCAGAGGAGATGCCCTGCAAAATGAAACGGATGCAGTCACCATCCTGAGGCTGACACAGTACGCAGAATGTGTCATTGATGTGACCTTGACCGTAGCGGACAGCACCCATCAGGGTAGCGGGGAAATCGTAAGCAGAAAGTACATCGTTTAATACCGGTGTTTCCTCCGGTAAGAAGAGATTTGCCATGTTAAACCCTCCATAAAGTTTGTTTTTTTCAATTATAGTATATGAAAAAAATCTTTGCAACCATTTTGTGGAAAATGATAAAAACTTAGACCATATTGATAAAAAATGCAGTTTTTATCTTGCGATTGTATCCTGGTAGTGATATAATATGCCTAATCGGGGGAGGCCCTCGGAATAAAGAAAGGAGAAATATTTGAAAGAAAGTGTAAAAAAGAGTGGCCTAAAAGCAACTCTTTTGAAGTACGCCAAACGGTACTTCATCGATGCCATGGGGGCGATGGCAAACGGCTTGTTTGCATCGCTTTTGATTGGCACCATCATCAAAACCTTAGGACAGCTTTTAGGAAACGTGCTGTCCGGAACGCAAATGCAGTTTATTGCCGATAAATTGGTGGAAATGGGCGGATTTGCTTCCGCGGTTTCCGGCTGTGCCATGGCGGTGGCCATTGGTTACGCCTTGAAAGCCCACCCCCTGGTGCTGTTTTCTTTGGCAACCGTGGGATATGCTACCAATCAGTTAGGTGGCGCCGGCGGACCGTTGGCAGTGCTGATTGTGGCGATTGTTGCATCGGAGATCGGTATGCTTGTCAGCAAGAAAACCAAGGTGGATGTGATCGTAACACCCCTGGTTACCATCGTTGTGGGCTGTGTTCTGTCGTTTTTGATCGCAGAACCCATCGGATCCGGAGCGTCGGCATTGGGCGGTATCATTCGCTGGGCAGCAGTGCAGCATCCCCTTGTTATGGGCATTGTGATCTCGGTTGTCATGGGTATGATCCTGACCTTGCCAATCAGCTCTGCGGCAATCTGTGCGGCACTTTCGTTGACGGGACTGGCCGGTGGTGCGGCTGTTGCTGGCTGCTGTGCGCAAATGGTAGGTTTTGCGGTAATATCCTTCCGGGAAAATCGTTGGGGCGGCTTGATTGCCCAGGGATTGGGAACCTCTATGCTTCAGGTGCCTAATATCTTTAAAAATCCCAGAATCTGGATCGCTCCTACATTGGCATCGGCGATCACCGGACCTTTGGCAACCGTGGTTTTCCGTATGCAGATGAACGGAACAGCCATTTCCAGTGGCATGGGAACTTGCGGCATGGTTGGCCCGATCGGTGTGATCACCGGATGGTATGCACCGGTGACGGATGCAGGGGCAATTGCTCCCGGTCTGATGGACTGGATCGGTTTGGTTTTGATCTGCCTGATTTTGCCTGCACTGCTTTCCTGGGTGTTTGACAGCATCCTGCGTAAGCTGGGCTGGGTGAAAGCTGGGGATATGAAACTTTCTTTGTAAGCGATATATAAAGGGTGTGCCATACCGGCACACCCTTCAGTCTGTCAAAAAAGTATTTTTTTGACAGACTGCCAGAGGTCAAAGAAGCACCAAAGACAAGCAACTCGACCCCGAAGTGTATATAAATACTCGAGAGGGGAGAGTTGTGCAGGAAGGCAAAAACCCTTGTATTGCAAGGATTTTCTGCTTTTAAACATTCATCCAGGTAAAACTATTTTGAATATCACAATAAAATCAGAACCTCCAAGCCGACAATCTGTTTTTGCCGGTTTGGGGGTTCTTTGACACTCTGAAGGGTGTGCCATACCGGCACACCCTTAAATTTTGTTTAATGGATTATATCCGTTCTGAGGAATGTACCATATAACGGAATCAATAGGAATGTTCTTCAATTTTTAATTTGAAGTTTAAAACTTTAAACTTTCTTATAGAAATTCTGTTTAATTTATGATAGACTATATGGGAATTAAATGAGTGTGGTGAAATAAATTGAAAGAACTGTTTTCGAAAATTAAAGAGGCGTTGATTTCCGCCTTGCCCATCACCGTTATTGTTTATATCATGTCCCTGACACCCTGGTTTCATATGTCCTCTACGGAACTGATCAATTTTACCGTTGGCGCGGTGCTTTTGATCGTGGGTATCGGCTTTTTTAACTTAGGTGCCGACCTTGCCATGACCCCCATGGGTACCCATGTAGGTTCCGGCTTGTCCAAACAGAAAAAGCTGGGACTTTTGCTGGGTGTCTGCTTTGCTTTGGGCGTGTTGATCACGGTGGCAGAGCCGGATCTGCAGGTTTTGGCAAAGCAGGTTCAGGGCGTGATCAATGGTACAGTGTTGATCGTTGCAGTTGGTGCAGGTGTGGGTGCATTTTTGCTGATTTCCATTTTAAAGATCGTTTTCCGAAAGACTTTATCGGAAATTCTTTCTATTTTCTATATGCTTTTGTTCTCCCTTGCCTTGATCCTGACGGTAATGGGTAAGGCGGATCTTCTGCCTATGGCCTTCGATTCCGGCGGTGTCACCACCGGACCGATCACAGTGCCCTTTATCATGGCTTTGGGTGTGGGTATTTCCTATGTACTGGGTGATCGCCGCAGTAAGGATAACAGCTTCGGTCTTGTAGCACTTTGCTCCGTTGGGCCGGTGTTGGCGGTTATGATTCTGGGTATGTTCTCCCGTGGTTCTTTAACCTATACCGTACCGGATTATACCGTAAGCGGTGATATTTTGGGTACATACCTCAGCACGGCGTTGCATACTGTCAAAGAGGTCAGCATTGCCCTGGGACTGATCGTGGTGTTTTTCCTGATATGCCATTTTACCTTCCTGCACATGAGCAAACGGCAGCTATTACGCATCGCCATTGGTGTCATATTTACCTATATCGGTCTTGTGATGTTCCTGACGGGAGTCAATGTGGGCTTTATGCCCGTAGGCTATAAGCTTGGCACTTCGCTTGCAAGACTGCATGGCGGAATTTTGATTGGGTTTGGTGTGCTGATGGGCGTGCTGGTAGTGCTTGCCGAGCCTGCTATTCATGTGCTGAATTCTCAGGTCGAGGAAGTGACCGGCGGCATGATCACCCGCAGATCCATGATCCTGGGGCTTTGTATCGGTGTGGGTGCGGCAATTGGCCTTGCCATGCTTCGGATCGTCTTTGACTTTTCCATTATCTACTATGTCATTCCCGGCTATTTCATTTCCCTGGCACTTTCTCTGTTTGTGCCGAAGGTGTATACTGCCATTGCCTTTGACTCCGGTGGTGTAGCCAGTGGACCTATCACATCCGGCTTTATTCTGCCCTTTGCGGTGGGTGCTTGTGTTACGGCACAAGGTGGCGATGCGGTTTTGCGGGATGCCTTCGGTGTGGTGGCAGTGGTCGCCATGACACCGCTCATTACCATTCAGCTTTTGGGCTTCCGAGCTATTTTGCATAGCAAGGTGAAGGAGCATAAGGCGATGCAGAGAATTTTGGATGCAGATGATCAGCAGATCATCAATTTTATGTAAGGAGGAGCGGCTATGGCTAACAGTATTGACGGCTCTGCCATGAAAAAGTTAAAACTCCTTTTTACAGTGGTGGACAAGGAAAAAGCAGAATTTTATCAGGATGTTTTAAGCCAGTTCGAAGTCAATTTCCAGATGATCGTGCCGGGAAAGGGAACAGCCAATTCCGAACTGATCAGCTTGTTGGGGCTCAATATCCATAAGGCGGTGATCTGCTCCGTGGTTCGTGAGGATCAGGTGGAAAGCGTGATGAACTGCCTGGAAGATCGCTTTCAAACGATCAAAAACGGTCAGGGCATTTCTTTTGCAGTGCCTTTATCCAGCATTATCGGTGTGAATTTGTACCGGTTTATGAGCAACAACCGTTAAGGAGGGGAAATGTATGCACAGTAATGATTATGAAGTGATTTTTGCCATCGTGGAAGAAGGCTATGCCGAGGATGTGATGGATGTGGCCCGGGAGCAAGGTGCCAAAGGCGGTACGATCCTCAATGCCCGGGGAGTGGCTCGTGAGGATGCAGCGGAATTTTTTGGAATTACGCTGAATATGGAAAAAGAGATCGTCATGATGGTTGTGCCTAAGACAATCAAAAACGATGTACTAAATGCCATATATAAAGAGATGGGTATGTCCAAAAAAGCCCATGGTATCGCATTTTCCTTGCCGGTGACAGATACAGCCGGTTTGGTAAAAGCAGAGGATCCCGTTTTGGCGGAAACATAATCAAATCCGGCACACAAAACTGTGTGCCGGTCAGTCTGTCAAAAAAGTATTTTTGACAGACTGCCAGAGGTCAAAGAAGCACCAAAGACAAGCAACTCGACCCCGAAGTGTATATAGATACTCGAGAGGGGAGAGTTGTGCAGGAAGGCAAAAACTTTTGCATTGCAAGGATTTTCTGCTTTTAAACATTCATTCAGGTAAAACTATTTTGAATATCACAATAAAATCAGAACCTCCAGGCCGATAATCTGTTTTTGCCGGTTTGGGGGTTCTTTGACACTCTGACCGGCACACAAAACTGTGCGCCGGTCTTTTTGCAGGTTTACAATTTTCGCTTGCTGTGATATAATACTAAAAATTGTGTCAGGAGGTGGCCTTATGGGAAAGCTGTTCGGTTATATCAAAGATACGGTCCGTAAGGCGGACCTGATTTTGTTGCTGTTGTGTCTGGTTGCCACGGCGTTTGGTTGCCTGGTGATTGCCAGTGCCACCAATGCAGAGGGATCTGTTCGTTATGTACTGGTGCAGATTGGTGCTGCCTTGATCGGCGTATTGTTGTTCTTTGTTATCTCATCCATAGACTGCGATTTTATGTCGGAGCATCGGCTCTTGTGCGTGGTATTCAACTGCTTTTTGCTGCTGCTTTTGGTGCCTTTTGGCACGGATAACGGTACCGGTAACCGAAGCTGGCTGGATTTTCCCTTTCTGCCGGTGCAGATCCAGCCTGCGGAATTTTGTAAAATATTCTTTGTTGTTGTTCTGGCGTCCGTAATGGCCTCCCACCAAAATAAACCTTCTTCGTTTAAAGCGGTTTTTCATTTGGTGTTTCACGCAGCTTTGGTCTTCGGCCTGAATATGCTGGTGTCCAGAGATTTGGGCGTTACCTTGATTTTCGCATTTATTTTTGTTGGTATGGCTTTTGCAGGCGGCATCAGCCTGATTTGGTTTCTGGTAGGAATCGGCGGTATTGCTATGGCTGCACCTTTCTTGTGGAATATGCTGGATGATTATCAGCAACGCCGTATCCTGATTTTGTTTGACGAAACCATTGACCCCAACGGTATCAATGAACGCTACCATACCATTCGCAGTATCCGTTCTCTAACCGGCGGTGGTATGACGGGGCAGGGTTTGTTCCAGGGTAACAGAACCCAGGCTTTAGGCGCATTGTATGCCCAGCATACCGACTATATTTTCTCTGCCATCGGTGAGGAACTGGGGTATTTGGGATGTATTATTACAGTGATTCTGCTGGTGGCGATCATTTTCCGCTGTATTTGGGTGGGTATGCATAGTCCCGATTATATGCGTCGAATGATCTGCTTCGGTGTGGCGTCTGCACTTTGTTTCCAGGTTATCAGTAATGTTGGTATGTGTATCGGTTTAACGCCGGTTATCGGTTTGACATTGCCTTTTATCAGTTATGGTGGTTCTTCCATGGTTTCGCTGTTTGCCATGATGGGATTGGTGTCCGGTGTCCATGCAAAGCCTTCTCCCATCAGCCGGGAACGGTATGTCCGACCACCCTATGCCCTAAAACCTCATTTATCATAAAATCTGAAAAACCTGCCCTTGGGCAGGTTTTTCACGCACAGGAGAGTTCCCATGAATATACTGAAGAAAATTCAAATCCCCAAAATACCGGATCTGGTACGCCATGTTTTTCTTGCATGGCTTTTGGCGGCATTTTTAGAATATTTGCTCCTGCCCAATGGAATGAAAGTCCTGGATAGGGTAGATGGCTTGGCGGTTATGTCCCTCGGCCGCATGGCTATTATAATTGCCGTGGTGACAGTGGCACTTTGGCTGGGCAATTGCTTTTTCCCAATTGCAAAATATGAACGGTACAGTATTGTTGCTGTGTTTTTGCTGTTTGCTGTGTTTGCTTTGGTTGTTTCCTATTCTGGCGGATTCCTTGTTTTTTCTGCTATTATCCTTGTGATTTTCATTGTCTATGCTATGAAAGGCTATCAGCAGGAATCGGCATTGCCGGCTGGGAAAGGAAAAGCACACCCCGGATTTTTCTGGGGCACTATGGCCGCAGGTGTGGTTTTGTTTGCGGTTATGTGTATTTGGTCTGTGTATCGGTTGCTTTCTTTCAGTTGCCCGGATTTTGATTTTGGCATCTTCTCCCAAATGTTTTATAACATGAAAGAAACGGGCTTGCCTATCACCACCATTGAAAGGGAAGTAGGTGCTTTATCCCATTTTAAGGTTCATGTTTCTCCCATTTATTATTTAATGCTCCCGTTTTATATGCTGTTTCCCGATGCGGTAACCTTGCAGGTACTCCAGGCTGCAGTGATCGCCTCTGCGGTGATCCCCATGTGGTTGATTGGAAAACAGCAAGGCTTATCGGGCCTTTTAAGATTGCTGCTTTGTCTTGTGCTGGTTCTTTTGCCCACAACTGCCGGCGGCATATCCTATGATCTGCATGAAAATTGTTTCCTTTTACCGCTGGTTTTGTGGCTGATGTATGCCATTGACCGCAGGAGCATCATCCTTTCTGCCTTGTTCGCATTTCTTACCTTGATGGTGAAGGAAGATGCGGCAGTATATGTGGCGGTCGCCGCACTGTATCTCATTGTGAAAAGCCTTGTGCCCTTTAAACGGGAAAAGTTTAAGGATCTGCTGTTGGGTATCGGCATGCTGATCGGGGCGTTGGTTTGGTTTAAGTTGGTCACAGACTATTTAACCAACCATGGTGACGGTGTGATGACTACCCGTTATGACAATTTCATTTTCGGTAAGTCTCAGTCCCTGATTTCTGTGATCTTTGCGGTGATCATGAATCCCATGAAGATGCTGTATGAGTGTGTGGAAAAAGAGAAAATAGAGTATATTCTCCTGACATTGTTACCCTTGCTCGGATTACCATTGCTCACAAGAAAGTACCATCGCTATATATTGTTGATTCCCTATATTCTGGTAAATCTCATGTCCGATTACGAATATCAGCATTCTGTACTGTTTCAGTATAATTTTGGATCTTCTGCCTTTTTGCTGTACCTGATAGCGGTGAATTTGGCTGATTTGAAACAGGAGATCCCGAAGATCGTATGTGCCGGTGCATCGGTGGTGGCATGTTTGATTTGTTTCTGCATTGTGATCATTCCGCCAATTGCCGGGACAGTAGACAGCTACTATACCTACGAAGATTATTATCATTCAGTTCAGGAATCCCTGGATCTTGTGCCGGATGATGCGTCTGTTGCCGCCCACGCATTTTATGCGGTAGAACTGTCGGATCGGGAAGAACTCTATGGTATACGGCTGAGCGATCCCAAAAAGGTTCTCGATTGCGACTATATCGTCTTGCGTTCCAGTTCCGATGGGGATTTTCGCCGGTATGGATCGAAAAACGGCTATGAGTCCTTTGTGTTCAGAATGAAAGTCAATGGTTATAAACTGTATCACAAAAACGGCACATTGGAAATCTACCGAAAAATAGCGAAATAAGGGACATTTGCGTAATATGCACTGGGTAAACATGTTCTGTATGATGTTTAAAAGTGGGAGAAATCACAAAGGCCCGTGATTTCTATTTTTGGTTGCAGCAATTATTATTGGAGCACTTGGAACGCCTACCGGTATGTTGCTTGTTGTTTTTGTAGGTGAATAATGAATGATTAAGGGGGCAGGTTCTTTTGAACCTGCCCCCATTAAATGGTATGATATTATTCGTTATCCCAGTTGTGCCAGATGTTCTGCACATCGTCGTCATCTTCCATGATGTCGATGAGCTTTTCCATCAGCTTGACATGTTCTTCGCTTTCCAGCTTTTGATAGTTCTGCGGTACCATTTCGATCTGGGCGGAAACAAAGCTGTACTTTTTGGCAGTCATGGCATCGGCGACGGCGTTAAAATCGTCGGGATTGGTGTAGATCGTGAAGCAGTTTTCTTCAGCCTCAAAATCATCGGCACCACAGTCCATAGCGTCCATCATGACAGTGTCCTCGTCGTAATCGCCATCTTCGTTGTCGATCACCAGCACACCCTTTTTGTCAAAGCTCCAGCTGACGCAGCCACTGGCACCCAAATTGCCGCCAAACTTGTCGAAGTGATGACGCATGGAGCCTGCGGTACGGTTACGGTTGTCGGTCATGGTTTCCACGATCACTGCAACACCACCGGGGCCGTAGCCTTCATAGGTGATGGATTCGTAGCTGTCGCCACCGCCTGCACCGGCAGCCTTCTCCAAACAACGCTTGATGTTGTCGTTGGGCATATTGGCGGCCTTAGCCTTGGTGATGACAGTAGCCAGACGGGAGTTGTTGGCAGGATCGGTAATGCCGCCGCCTTCTTTTACGGCGACGATCAGTTCCTTTGCAATTTTGGTAAAGGCAGCAGCACGCTTGGCATCCTGCGCACCCTTAGTTTTTTGAATGTTATGCCATTTGGAATGTCCGGACATAAGTATCTTCCTCTCTGCAATATAAAAATTCCAATGTATTTTAGCACAAGGCTATATGAAAAATCAACTGATTAAGCAAAGAAATTCATGGAATCGCCATGATTTTTTGCAATTTGTACCTTCAAATGGGGGAAATTATGAGAAATCAGGTTCGCAAGAATGGCACAAACTGGATTTTCTGTGTGGAAATGTCCTGCATCGATCAGGTTGATGCCCAGATCCGCAGCATCCCAGAATTGATTGTATCGCACATCGGCGGTGACAAAGGTATCGCATCCTGCGGCGATCGCCTGATGCATAAATCCTGCACAAGCACCGCCGCCTACGGCCACCTTGTGAACCGGTTTTCCGCAACTGACATACCGCAGACCTTCGCAGCCTAAATTGTTCTTAACAGTGGAAAGAAACTCCTCCATGCCTTGCACTTGGGTTTCACCCATCCGAAGCAGACCCCATGGACGACCTTGCTCATCGGTGCCGGAAGGGGAGAGAACTTGAATGTTTTGAAGTCCCAAAGTTTCTGCCAGAGTGTCGTTGACACCACCGGGGGCGCAGTCCAAATTGGTGTGGGCATTGAGATGGGCGATGCGATTTTCAATCAGGAAAAGGGTGTTTTTACCGGCAACCGTTTCGTCAGTAATGAATCCCGGCTTCCATAAAAGGGCATGGTGTGTCACCAAAAGTTCTGCACCGATCTGTGCGGCTTCCCGGCATACAGCTTCAAAGGGATCCAGGGCGACCAAAACCGTGGTGACGGGGGCGTCCATGCGGCCACAATTCAGGCCGACATTGTCCCAGCTTTCTTTCATATAGGTAGGGGCGAAACTTTGCACACAATCCAAAATATCTTTAACAGTTGTCATGGTTTGTCTCCTTATATTTTGTCATAGCAGGATCTTGTTCCAGTTCCGTAAGTGCCTGCACCATCGTGGGGTCTGCCATATTTTTTTGACCCTCCACAGCCCGTCTTAGACGAAAAATCACCTGCTGATAATATTCCGGGGCTTCCGGGGTATCTAAAAGGGCAGGGGAAAAGTAGCATTGACCGGGAGTCAGTACCTTACCGGGGGCATAGACCGCTTTCATAACGGTGTATAGGAATCTGCCGTCCCGAATGACCCGCTCTTTTTCGATCTGCCATCCTTTATCTGATAAGTATTTCCGCAGGATATGGGTTTTGGACTGGCATTGTAAAATGAGGGTGTATTGACTGCTGTGGATCCAGGGTGCAGCTTCCAAAATGGAGATCATGGTATCGGCTCCCATGCCGGCACAGACCATAGTGTCGAAGTCGTGGGGGAAGTTTCTAAGTCCATCGGAAAGGAAAAAGGATATTTTCTTTTCCGTGCAATACTTTTGGGCGTTGCGGACGGCACTTTGTAGGGGGCCTTCGTTCACGTCGCCAGCTAATACATAGTCAGCGATTTTGTTTTGCAGCAGGTAGATTCCCAAATAGCCATGATCACAGCCCACATCGGCAACACGACTGCCACGGGGGATAAAATCACAGCAGGCCAGCAATCTGGTAGAAAGGAGATTTTTCATATATATCACCTAAATAAAACCTGCCATCCCATCATGGAGTGAAGAATGGCAGGGGGGATTTGTTATTTCTTTTCAGCCTGATCAGCTTCGTAAGCTTCCAGGAAGTGGTTGAGCTGAGCTAGGAAGGAATCGCAGTCGATGCCGTGAACCATGCAGGCTTCTTCCACAGTCTCGCCACGGGAAGAGGGGCAGCCCAGGCAGTGCATGCCGATGGCGAAGAATAAAGGTGCGGCATGGGGAGCAATATCCAGCACATCACCGATGATCGTCTGTTTTTGAATTTTAGCAGCCATAATATGACCTCCTATATAATTTCTCAGGATATTATAACCTCAGCTTGCGAAAAAAACAAGACCCAATCTGAAAAAGGGGAAACGAATTTAAAAATTTTTTAGAAAAAATGAAAAAAAGACTTGCATTTTTAAAATGCTTATGCTATTATATCTAAGCGCGTTGAGGAAATGCGTGGTATGCGCCGGTAGCTCAGTTGGATAGAGTGACTGGCTACGAACCAGTAGGTCAGGGGTTCGAGTCCCTTCCGGCGTACCAATAAAAGACGGAGTGAATGATCGATTCACTCCTTCTTTTATTTATGCAAAGAGGAAGCGACTCGAAAGATTAAATGCAACGCGGATGAGCGTTCCCGCCGACGGCTCGACGGAGGCGAACCTTAATTTTCATTCCCTATGGGGAATGAAAATGCAAACGAGTCCCTTCCGGCGTACCGCCGCCCTTCGGACGGCAGCGGTCCCTCAGTCAGCCTGTTCGGCTGGCAGCTCCCTTTACACAAGGGAGCCTTTTTGCAGGGCAAAAACT
>JAZRRA010000049.1:0-1701 GCA_045650305.1 Faecousia sp. | reverse complement strand
CCCAGCCGTCTGCCGTCGGAAACGCAGATCACTTCCTTGCAGTGCAGCTCCGTAAATTTTGTGGACATACGCTACCCCTCCCATGTGTATTTGGTGCAGTATATTCCGGAAGGGGGTAGCGTATGACTGGGTCATCAAGAGTCTTCAGGAAACCGTAAAGGACTTCCGCATTGCGCTGATGGCGTTTTTCTCCAGCCGCGACACCTGGGCCTGGGAGATCCCCAGTTTGCCCGCCACCTCCATCTGGGTCTTTCCGTCGAAAAACCGCAGATTCAGGATTTCCTTCTCCCGCTGGCCCAGGGCCCGGTAGGCATTGCGTAGCATGGTTTTCTCCATCCAGGCGCCTTCGGTATTCCGGGTGTCCCGGACCTGATCCATCACGGTCAGAGGATCGCCGCCGTCCGTATACACCGGTTCATACAGGCTCACCGGTGCGCAAACTGCATCCAGCGCCTGGGCGACCTCGGCTTCCGGAATATCCAGTTCTTTCGCCAGTTCCTCCAGGGTAGGCTCTCTGCCCAGCCGCAGAATGAGGCCCTCCTTGCACTGCAGCACTTTATAAGCCACATCCCGGATGGACCGGGAAACCCGAATGGGGGCGTTATCCCGCAGATAACGCCGGATCTCACCGGCGATCATAGGCACCCCATAAGTGGAAAATTTCACCTGTTTTGTAGGGTCAAAGTTTTGAATCGCCTTCATCAGGCCAATGCAGCCCACCTGAAACAAATCGTCCGGATTCTCCCCCCGTTTATCGAACCGCTGGATTACGGACAATACCAGCCTTAAATTCCCTTCAATGAGCATTTGCCGGGCTTTTTCATCTCCGCCTTTGGCAAGCAGCAGCAAATTTTCCATTTGCGCCTGTGGAATCACCGGAAGCTGGGAGGTATTCACACCGCATAGTTCTACTTTCCCCTGCATATAATCCTCCTTTGGGTTTTCCTTCAGTATTTCCAGGGGGCGGAAAATCATACCGTTTGCATTTTTGTGTAAATTTCACAAAAATTTTTGCACAAGGTCTGCTTATGTCGGTATTTGCCGGCCGCCTTTTGGCAATTTGCCAACTTTTCCCCCAATCTTTTACAAATAACACATTGGTTCCGGCGGCGACATAATTTCACGTTTTCGTGCGTTGGTATAGGGTATAGCTGTTCATAACCCGTTCATTTCTTTCTGTGCAGAGTTGGAATTCTCCGGAATAGCTGTTGAAAACTCACACTTTTCCACAATCTCCACAGGTTTTTCCACAAGCCTTTTCCACAACCCTTTCTCTGTTGATAAAGGATTTTAGTTTACATAATGTTTGCATACCCTCATCGACAAAATCCCCTCTTTTTCTTTCGGTAAAATAATGACGGGAGGGGTTTTGGCGGGAGCAAAAATTGGGACTTGACAGAGGTCTGCAAGGTTTGCGTTTTGCCTTTCATCGGGCAGCAGGTATTTTTCTTCTTTGATGGATCAGGAAGATACCCGGCAAGCAGCGTCCATTTTGATTCGATTCCAGGCCTATATATTGTGGTTTATATTGCCCTCAGCCACAAGAGCAGAAAAATTAGCGAAAAATTGTTTCATTTTTTTGAAAAAAGGTATTGATTTTATTGAAAATATCGCTATAATTGGATAGTGCATGAGCAAAAAAATAAACAGGAGGTGTGACCATGGCAAACATCAAGTCCTCTAAGAAGGATGTTATCTCTT
>JAZRRA010000048.1:0-5594 GCA_045650305.1 Faecousia sp. | reverse complement strand
TGAAATTGCAAAAGCTGGTGATTTTGGGTAGCCTTTCCATCCAGGCCTGTGGTGCATTGGTGCTGTTTTTGCGATTTATCCCCCAATTCGGTGTGGGGCGTGGAGCGGTTTTGGGTATCTTCCATTCCATATCCGCTTTCTGTAATGCCGGCTTTGATATTTTGGGAAAAGGGGACAGTCTTGCCTCCTTAAACAGCGACCCGGTGGTGCTGATTACCTTGATGGTGTTGGTCTTGCTGGGTGGTCTGGGCTTTTTGGTGTGGGAGGAAATTGTCCGCCTGCGTCGTTTTAAGAAATTCTCGGTTTATACCAAACTGGTTTTGCTTGCAACGGTTGTGCTGTTGATTGGCGGTGCCGTTATGATCTTCCTTTTGGAATGGCAAAATCCTGCCACTTTGGGGAGTATGCCCATGCCGCAGAAGATCCTCAACAGCTTTTTCCAGTCCGTCACTTTGCGTACTGCGGGGTTTGCCTCCTTTGACCAGGCGGCACTGACAGAGGGTGGCAAGGCGGTTTCCATGATCCTGATGCTTATCGGCGGTGCTTCCGGTTCTACCGCAGGTGGTGCAAAGGTGGTCACCATCATGGTACTGGCACTGTTTGTGGCTACCCGTTTGCGGGGCAGAACTACGGTAACGGTGTATAAGCGAAGCATCCAGCCGGAAAAAGTCATGGATGCCATGATGATCGTATCGGTGATGGTGATTTTAAGCCTTTTCGGTGCAGTGGTGATCTGTACCACTTCTCCCTTCAGCTTCACTGACGGACTGTTTGAGGCGGTTTCTGCATTGGCAACGGTGGGTGTGACCGCAGGTGTGACCCCCAGCCTTAGTGTCATTGCAAAAATTTTAATTATCTTGTTTATGTATTTCGGACGGGTAGGTATCCTGACGATCAGCCTTGGTTTCCTTTTGGGTGACCGGGCAGAGGAGCGATTCCAATATGCCCATACAAATTTGATGATCGGATAGGTGATAGAAATGAAGTCTTATATTGTGGTCGGTTTGGGTCGTTTTGGCTCAGAAGTGGCAAGACGGCTGTGTCAGCTTGGCTGTGAAGTGCTGGCGGTAGACAGTAGCTCCGATCTTGTTCAGGACATCAGTAACGATGTGACCCACGCAGTTGTGGCAGATGCCCGGGATAAGGGTGTTTTGCGTGCTTTGGGTGCAGCGGATTTTGACTGTGCCATTGTTGCCATCGGCGGCAGCCTTGCGGATGCCGTGCTGGCGACCATGAATTTGAAGGAATTGGGAGTGCCTCGCATCGTTTGCAAAGCCCGTGATGAAACCTACCGTCAGGTTCTGAAAAAATTGGGTGCAGATCAAATTGTGATTCCGGAGCAGGAGCAGGCCTATCGTTTGGCGAGAAGTCTGTCCAGCCAGAATGTTTTGGACTATATCGAACTTTCGGAAGATTACGGCATTATCGACTTGCCTGCTCCCGATAGCTGGACGGGAAAAAACCTTCGTCAGTTGAATGTCCGAGCCAAATTGGGTGTGAACATTTTGGCTATTAAGAAAGACAGCAAGATCAATGTATCTCCTGCGGCAGACTATGTGATCTGCAAGGGTGATGTGATGGTCATTTTGGGTGACACCGCCGCACTGAAGGCGGTACAGAGGTTATGATGGAGCAGGTAATTACATCCAGAAAAAATCCCCTGCTTCAGCAGGTTCGCAAATTGTTTACATCCCGTCAGGAACGGCAAAAAACCGGTCTGTTTGTAGCAGACGGCACAAAGCTTTTGCAGGAAGCGGTCACATGGTGGCCGGGACTGGAAACGGTGATTTTGTCGGAGGGTGTGGAAGCAAACGTGCCGGAGTCTGTCCGTGTGGTTCGCGTTCCACCGGATGTGATGGAATCCATTTCCCCTATGGAAACGCCCCAGGGTGCTTTGTTTGTATGTCGTTTGCCTCAAAAGGAGTGCTTTCAGGCAGAACCGGGCATGCTGCTGCTGGATGGCATCCAGGACCCCGGAAATTTAGGTACGATCCTGCGAACGGCAGATGCGTTTTCTGTGCCGGTAGTGCTATTGGAGGGCTGTGCAGACCCTTATAGCCATAAGGTAGTTCGTGCCTCTATGGGTGCGGTATTTCGCATGAAACTCCCTCAAACCACCTGGACGCAGGTGCAAACCGCTTGCAAAGAACGAAATATTCCCGTAGCGGTCACCGCATTGTGCGAAGGTGCAAGGGATATTCGGCAAGCACCGGTTGGCACGATGGCGGTGGTGATCGGCAGTGAAGGCCAGGGTGTCCGTCAGGAGATCCTGGAAAGTGCCGAAGAAAAATTGATCATTCCCATGTCACAGCGGTGTGAATCTTTAAATGCCGCGATTGCCGCCTCCATTGTGATGTGGCAAATGGGAAAATAGAGATGCCATAGAAAGAGAGAACCAATATGCTGATACACTGGATATGGCTTTCACGCCTGCCGAAGGTGAGTGCTTCCCTGAAAATTGCACTGCTCTATCAATTCCATGACCCTGAGGAGATCTATGAAGCAGGGGAGGATGCCTTTGCTGCTGTGGATGGGATCACTGAAAAAGCGGTGGAAAGTCTGCTGAATAAGGATATGACCGAGGCAGAGCGGATCTTAAAACAGTGCAGCGAAAAGAGTATCAGTATTTTGACATACGCAGACAGTGGGTATCCCAACAGATTGAGAAATACCTATGAGCCACCTGCGGTTATTTACTATAAAGGTCGCCTGCCAAAATGGGAAACCGTACCGGCTATCGGTATTGTGGGTACAAGAAAAGCCTCCGGTTACGGTATGCAGATCAGCCAGAGAATGGGTGCTGAAATTGCCGCCTGCGGTGGTTTGGTAGTATCCGGCGGTGCAGACGGAATTGATACGCAAGCCTTAGTTGGTGCTATGAAAACCGGAAAACCCGTGGTTGCCGTACTGGGATGCGGTGCGGATGTGGTATATCCTGCTAAAAATAAGGGCTTGTTTGCCCAGATCGAAAAGCAAGGGTGTCTGCTGACAGAGTATGCACCGGGGACACCGCCCCATAGCTGGAATTTTCCCCAGCGAAACCGGATTATCAGCGGCTTGTCCGTGGGTGTACTGGTGGTGGAAGCACCGGAACAAAGCGGTGCATTAAGCACAGCCCGTCATGCTTTGGAGCAGGGGCGTGATTTATTTGTTGTGCCGGGAAATATCGATTCTCCCAACAGTATCGGCAGTAATGCCTTGCTCCGTGAAGGGGCGATCGCATCCTTGAGCGGATGGGATGTGATGCGGGAGTATGAAAACCTTTATCCCGGTGTGGTTTACCGCAGAGAAAGCCGGCACTACGCAGATCTGATGGTGGCGGAAAAAGCCCAATATCCCAGGATCGAACCCCAAAAGGTTTCTGCGGCAGACAAGAAATCCATTGACAATCGGGAAAAATCCCAGTATAGTGTCATGGAAAAAGTACAGAAGGATTTGAGCGAGGAAGAAAAGCGTGTTTTGCAGTTTGTAACACTGTCACCACAGAATGTGGATAGTATTATTGCAGAATCGGAGCTTCCTGCAGGAAAAGTCTTATCGATACTCACAATGCTGGCAATGAAGGGCGTGGTGCAAAACCATCCCGGAAAATGCGTATCACTGAAATCATCATAAGCGGAGGAAACACATGGCAAACGGATCCAATCTTGTAATTGTGGAGTCCCCATCCAAGGCGAAAACCATTGGAAAGTATTTGGGACCGGATTATATTGTAAAAGCCAGTATGGGACATCTTCGGGATCTGCCCAAAAGCACAATGGGTGTGGATATTGAAGGCGGATTTATCCCGGAGTATTTGCCCCTGGATAATAAAACAGATGTGATCGAAGATCTGCGGAAGGCGGCAAAAAAGTCCGACCGCATTTATCTGGCAACTGACCCGGACCGGGAAGGTGAGGCGATTTCCTGGCATTTGAAGGAACTGCTGGATCTGCCTGATGAAAAGACCAGCCGGGTGACTTTTAATGAAATCACCAAAAAGGTGGTGGAGGAATCCATTGCCAACCCCCGTGCCATCGATTATAACCTGGTGGATGCACAGCAGGCGCGTCGTTTGTTGGACAGAATCGTCGGCTATCAGCTTTCTCCGCTTCTGTGGAAGAAGATTCGCCGCGGTCTGTCAGCCGGCCGTGTTCAGTCTGTTGCTACCCGTTTGGTGGTGGATCGGGAGAATGAGATCCGGGAATTTATCCCCCGGGAATACTGGTCTTTGGATGTGGTGCTGGATTGCATCGGCAAGGCCGGATCTTTCGTAGCCCGTTACCATGGCAAGGGTAAAAAAATAGAGCTTGCCAATGAAGCCCAGGTAGATCAGGTGCTTTCCGATATTGAAGGCAAGGAATTTACCGTATCCAATGTAAAACGATCCGATAAAAAGCGTTCTGCTGCACCTCCCTTTACCACTTCTACCTTGCAGCAGGAGGCTTCCCGGAAACTGAATATGACCCCCAAGCGTACCATGCCTATCGCCCAGCAGCTTTATGAAGGCGTGGATGTGGAAGGAGAAGGCACATTGGGTCTGATCACCTATATGCGTACCGACTCTCTGCGTTTGAGTAATGAGGCCATGTCTGCCGCCGCGGACTTTATTAAGAACCGTTACGGTAATGCCTATTATTACGGCAAGTTCCACACCTTTAAAACAAAGTCGGGAGCCCAGGATGCCCACGAAGCCATCCGTCCTACCCATGTGGAGCTGGATCCTGAGCGGATTCGTAAATCCCTCACATCCGACCAGTACCGTCTGTATAAGCTGATCTGGAGCCGATTCCTGGCAAGCCAGATGGCAGATGCGGTATATGATACGGTGGCGATCGATACTGTTTGTGCTGAGCATATTTTCCGCAGTACCCACCAGAGTGTGAAATTCTCCGGATTCCTGGCAGTGTATGAAGAAGGCCGGGATGAGGAGGAGCAGGCAGTGGGTTCGGAATTGCCGGATTTGCAGGCCGGTGACCGTGCCGCCTTGCGGGATTTGAAGAAGGAACAGCATTTTACCCAGCCGCCTGCCCGTTATACTGAGGCAACCTTAGTCAAGGCCATGGAAGAAAAGGGCGTTGGTCGTCCTTCTACCTACGCCGGCATCGTTTCCACCATTCAGGATAGAGAATATGTGAACCGTATCGAAAAGCATCTGCATCCCACACCCTTAGGTGAAGTGGTAACGGGACTGATGATGGAGCGTTTCCGGGATATTATCGATGTGGAATTTACCGCCAATATGGAAAACCGTCTGGATAATGTGGAGGCAGGCAACCAAAACTGGAAGGAACTGCTGGCTGAATTTTATCAGGATTTCCATCAGGAAATGGTGGATGCAGAAAAGGCATTGGAAGGCACTCGCCTGAAAGTGCCGGATGAAGTGACCCAGGAGATCTGTGAAGAATGTGGACGGAACATGGTTGTTCGAATCGGTCGATTCGGAAAATTCTTAGCCTGTCCCGGCTTCCCGGATTGTAAGAATACCAAACCCATCGTGGAGAAAATGCCCGGTCGCTGCCCCAAGTGCGGCGGTACGATCTTAAAGCGCAAGTCTAAGCGTGGCTTTGCCTACTATGGCTGTGAGCAAGGCGCTGCCTGCGGCTTTATGACCT
>JAZRRA010000047.1:0-3047 GCA_045650305.1 Faecousia sp. | reverse complement strand
GCCTCCGACTTCCGTACCAAGGATCACATCGCAAGGCACTGCGTTAGCCACCTTATAGCTTTCTGCCAGGGCTGCATCGGTTTCCGGGTTCGGATATTCGCAAGTCTTAAAATCGCCGTCAGGGGCTTCCTGGCAGGCAACAATGTGGATATTCACATTTAATCTGCCCAGTACCTCCCGAACGGGCTCATTACCGGTGCCGCACAAGGGCGTATAAACAATGTTCAGGCCGGACTGACGAAGCATTGCAGGCTCAACAGCCTCATTTAAAACGGTCTGGTAATATTCTTCCCAAATTTCCTGACCGATATATGTAATCAAACCTTCGGACAGATATGCATCGAAGGATTTTGTTTCGGGGATAAAGTAAGCAATGCGGCTGATTTCTTCTGTAACAATTGCAGCAGGCTCATCGGTCATTTGGCAACCATCCGGGCCGTAGCATTTCACGCCGTTATATTCGCCGGAATTGTGGCTGGCGGAAATGACGATACCGCAACCGCAGCCTAATTTTCTCACGGCATAAGAAAGCATAGGTGTGGGTGCCAGGCGATCATACAAATAAGTATGAATACCGGCCTCTGCAAAAGCAACTGCACAGACTTCTGCAAACAAACGGGAATTATGACGGGAGTCATAGCCGATGGCGGCAATCTGCGGCAAACCGGAACGGGACAACCATGCAGCCATACCCTGAGCGGCTCTGCGAACGGTATAACGGTTCAGGCGATTACTGCCCATTCCCATAATGCCACGCATACCGGCAGTGCCAAATTGCAGGTCGCTGGAAAAACGGCTTTTCAGTTCTTCCTCATCACCGGAAATGGCAGACAATTCCGCTTTGACATCTTCAGGCAAGCTGGCATTACACCAAAATTCATAACGATCCAAATAATTCATACTGAAATCCTTTCCTATATAAAAACAGCTCAAATATAAATTTGAGCTGTCTTTTCATTACTCCTCGACGGGTGCGGCAGCACGCTTCTCTTGTGCTTCCACCAGAGCGGCGAACTTTGCACGGGTGTTACGGACATCCTCCAAAGACAATGCGATGGATTCCTCCGTACGACGCAGAGCATCATCCATATATTCATTGCTGACCTTACGCAGCTCAGCCATACGAGCCTGAGCCTGAGCGATCATTTCCTGGCACTGAACCTTAGCTTCTTTGTAGATGGTTTCTTCGCAAACCAACTGGGCAGCCTTATCCTGAGCCTGACGGATCAGATTCTCAGCCTCGCGGCGAGCCTGACCGATCAATTCATTACGGGATTCAACAATGGTACGAGCCTGCTTCAGTTCTACGGGAAGCTGAGCAATGACTTCATCAAGCATATCCAAAACCTTGTCACGCTCAACGATGCACTTGTCAGCACCCAAAGGCAAGCCTCTTGCATCCTGGATCATATCATATAATGCGGAAATAATCTGTTCAATGTTCTGCTCATTCATGGTTTTTTTCTCCTTCATTACGAATATCAGCAATACGCTGTTTGAATACGGGAATAATAGGCTCCGGCAAGAAGTCGGACAAATCCACATCGTAATTGCCCAATTCCTTGACTGTGCTGGAGCTTAAATACATATATTGATGTTCCGAGGTCAGGAACATGGTATCCAGTGCAGGATTGATTTTGTGATTGATCAGTGCCATTTGAAATTCGTTTTCAAAGTCCGAGCCGGCCCGTAAACCTTTCACAACGACACAGCCACCCTTTCGCTTGGCGTAGGAGGCCAATAATTCTTCGGAAGAATCTACCTCAACATTGGGAATATCTCCCACACAACTGCGGATCAAAGCAACCCGTTCTTCTCTTGAAAACATGGGTGCTTTCGAAGAATTGACCATAACACAAACGATCAGTTTATCGAAAATATTGGCGGCTCTTTGAATGATATTTAAATGACCACTGGTAATGGGGTCAAAGCTACCGGGGTATATGGCGATTTTCAAACTTCAGTCCTCCAATGGTTCTTCCTTACGAAAGATCGTAACCAATGTATTACCGTATTTGTAATCCCGGGAACGGGAAAAACCCGGAAAATCGACGGTAAGTGCCTTTTCGATAGGCCGTTCCGTAACTATTATACCATTAGATTGCAAAATGTCAATTTCCGATATTAAATTTAAGGAATTTTCTAAAAAAACTTCAACATAGGGCGGATCCAGGAAAATAATATCAAATTTATCCTGACATTTTTTCAAATAAGTCAGATAATCGGATCGTACAACCTGACTGCAATCGGTAAATTTTGCACGATTCAGGTTTTCCCGGATCAATTTGCAGGCATTTTCCTGATGATCCACAAAAACGCCAAAGCTCGCTCCCCTACTGATGGCTTCAATTCCCAGCTGTCCCGTTCCGCCAAACAGATCCAGCACTTTACTGCCGGGCAAGTCAAATTGAATGATACTGAACATGGCTTCCTTCACACGATCCGCTGTGGGTCGGGTGAGCATACCCTCCGGCGTCTTTAAAACCACGCCTTTGGCTGTTCCTGCTATCACACGCATACTGTTTTAACCTTCCAATTCGTGAAAATAATTGTACACCGCCAAAGCCGCACTTTTGGGCAAATAATGTTCCAATTCGGCAATAGATGCGGCTTTTATTGCTTTTATAGAAGAAAAATGCTTCAATAATTCTTGTTTGCGAACCGGTCCGATTCCCGTAATGTTATCCAGTTCCGAATATTTCAGCCGTTTACTGCGTAGGGTTCTATGATATTGTATGGCAAAACGGTGGGTTTCTTCCTGGATCGTACCGATCAATGCAAATATAGACTGCTGATTATCGATCCTGATCTGATCTCCATCCGGAGTAACCAGGGCTCTTGTTCTGTGGCGGTCATCCTTCACCATTCCGAACACGGGAATGGAAAGTCCGTAACTTTGCAGAACTTCCCGAGCTGTCTGCGCGTGGGCAACTCCACCATCGATCAGTAAAAGATCGGGTTTTTGCTCAAAACCTTTTTTCTCATCCAAAAAATCACGGAATCGCCGACTTAAGACCTGACGCATGGAACCGTAATCATCCTGATAA
>JAZRRA010000046.1:0-12001 GCA_045650305.1 Faecousia sp. | reverse complement strand
CCGGAAAATGTTTGCATTTTCCGGATTTTCGCAAGAAAATATCATGTTATTGCCTGCGGCAATCGCAATTTTACAGCGGTAAAATTGCCGGGAGGGTCAAGACCCTCCCCTACAATTTAAATTTATTAGTGCGGTAAATTTATGTTTATTGGATGAGAGAGAATTTCCTGTACATAAGAAATAAGCTTTATTGGAGTGTGATCTTATGCAGGAGATTCCCCGTGGTGGACTTATTGGAAAAATTTACCATACGATCAAGTGGACGACCCAATTTCGGGTGGGGTTATATGCCGCCCATGCAGGCTACTTTTTGGTGCTGTCCCTTTTCCCCAGTCTGATTTTGCTCATTGGACTTTTGCGGTATGCAGGGCTGGATTCGGAAAGTCTTGTGGATATGGTGCAGGGCTTTATGCCGGAGATTCTGGCTCCGGAGGCGGCGGCTTTGATCCGCTCCGCCTATCACAATACCTCCGGTGCGGTAATCTCCCTTTCGGCCATCGGTGCATTGTGGTCTGCCGGTCGTGGGATCTATGGACTGGTTATCGGACTCAATGTGATTTATGGCGTCAAGGAAAGCAGAGGGTATTTCTATACCCGTGCCGTGTCCATGGGGTATATGTTTGCATTTCTGACCCTCTTGATCCTGACCCTTCTTTTAAATGTTTTCGGCAATTCCTTTTTGGAATCCCTCCCTATGGATACCCCCTTTTTCCGTTTTTTGGACGATGTGATCGGCTTGCGGTTTTTACTGCTGCTGTTACTCCAAACGGGGCTGTTTACTGCCATGTTCATGGCACTGCCCAACGAAACGGTATCCTTTTCCAATGCTCTGCCCGGGGCAGTGCTGGCCTCTTTGGGATGGCTGACCTTCTCCCGGCTTTATTCCGTGTATGTGGAGCATTTTTCCGGCTACGCCGGGATCTACGACTCTGTCTATTCTATGGCCATCAGTATGCTGTGGCTGTATTTATGTATATGTATCGTGTTCTATGGCGGCGTATTAAACCGCATGGTCATGCAGAAAAGGAGAGAATAAACATGGCATTTTATTCTTATATCTTCACCGCAAATTACAGCAGATTTTTTAAGAATCTTTCCACCGTAGCCAAAAAAGAGAAAAAGTTTTTCCCCTTTTTGGTGGTAGACACCGCCTGGTGTGTATTCCGGTACGGTCTTGCACTCAGCGACTATCTCAATTACGAGATCTACCGCCGAAACAAGAAAGAACGGCTGGAATATGTCAGCACCCGTACAGAAAACACCTTCTATGAGAAGGTTTCCCCGGCTGCCTACAAAAAACGCTTTACCATTAAGCAGAATTTCCTTCGGGAATTTAAAGAATACACAAGACGGGATTGCATCGTACCGGGAGAAGAGGATTTTCAGGCCTTCTGCCAATTTTTAGACAACAATCCCCAATTTATGTCCAAGCCCTATGACGGTTTGGGCGGTCAGGATGTCAAAAAGATCACTGCCGCAGATATTACCGACCGGAAGGCTTACTTTGACGAATGTGTGGAAAAACGGGTATTTTTGGAGCAGTTGGTGTTCCAGCACCCGGAAATGAATGTGCTTTGCCCCACCAGCGTGAATACCGCCCGAATCATGACCTTCAACCATAAGGGAAAATCCGAGATCCTTTGGATGGGTCTGCGTGTGGGTAACGGTGTGAATCCCGTAGACAATTTCCATGCACAAGGTATGGTTGTTTCCATTGATCCCCAGACCGGCAAGCTGATGGGAAAGGCCATCGACAAGGATGGCAACATTTTTGAAAACCACCCCACCACCGGTGTGCAGTTTGATGGCTTCCAATTGCCGGATTTCCGGCAGGCCTGCGATTTGGTACTGAAGGGTGCATTGGAAAGTGACAAGATCCTGGTCATCGGCTGGGATGTGGCATTTTCCGACAAAGGACCGGTGATCATTGAGGCCAACCGTCGTCCCGGCTATGATCTGGTGCAGATGTTGGACAAGCGAGGTCGCATGGACATCATCCGCAGTGTGCTTAACCGTGTGGAAGGAGCATGATCATGGGACTGAAACAGAAAATTTCCGATTTTTTGCACCGTAAGGAGTCCAAAGCCTATTATTGGAACATCCGTACCAAAGCGAAAACTTCGAAAAATCCCATTTTGGCAAGATACTACTATGGAAAACACCATCGCCTGATGGAACGCAACTGTGCCGGAATCGCACTGGGTGCAGAATTTGCATCCATCCCCGTATTTCCCCACGGCGTTACCGGAATTTTTGTATCGGAAGGTGCAAAGATCGGCAAAAATTGTGTGATTTTCCATCAGGTCACCATCGGCTCCAATACCCTTCCCGGCAGTCGGGGGCAGGGCAGTCCCGTGCTGGGAGATAATGTGTACATAGGTTGCGGTGCCAAGATCATCGGCGGTATCAAGGTAGGCAACAATGTGCGGATCGGTGCCAATTGTGTGGTTACCACGGATATTCCCGATAACGCCACCGTGGTGCTGGAAAAGCCCCGTGTTTTGGTACGGGAGCAGGTGCAGGATAACCGGTTTGTGAAATTTTGTGAAGTATAACAAAACTATGAATTTTTCCCCTTGTTTACCCTCTGTTCACATTCTATGGATACAGTAATAGGAAAGTAAAGGAGGTAATGGCAATGTTTGGCTTTGTCATGGCAGATACAAAAGAATTGACCAAGGAACAAAAGGATCGTTACAGTGCAGTCTATTGCGGTCTTTGCCGCAGGATCCGTATGCAAAGTTCCAATCTGTCCCGATTGGGCCTACGCTATGATATGGCTTTTTTGGCACTGCTTCACATGAGCCTTTATGAGCCTCAGGAGAAAAGCGGCACAAAAGCCTGCGGCCTGCACCCCTTGAAACCCCGTCCCTGGGTGGATAACGCCTATATTGCTTACAGTGCGGATATGAATGTGGCACTTGCCTATTATAAAGCACTGGATGACTGGACGGACGAAAGAACATACCGTGCAAAATGGGCAACTAAAATATTCAGTACTGCCATGGACGATATTTGCAATCGGTATCCGCGTCAGTGCAACGCCATTGAACGGTGTATCCGGGAATTGGGACGGTTGGAAAAAGCCGGTTGTGACAATCCGGATCTGCCTGCCGGTTGTTTCGGGGAATTGATGGCGGAGCTTTGTGTCTATGAAGAGGATATGTGGTCCGATACACTGCGGCAAATGGGTATGGCGTTAGGTCGTTTTATTTATTTGGCAGATGCGGCGGTGGACTATCGCTCCGATTTGAAAAAGAAATCCTATAATCCTTATATTGCCATGGGTACCGGGGAAGATCCCAAACGGTGGGAAGAATATCTGGTGCTGGCCATGGGGCGGTGTACCGAGTATTTCGAACGGTTGCCCCTGGTGCAGGATAAGGCTATTTTAGATAATATTTTGTATGGCGGCATTTGGCTTGCATACAGAAGTCAAATGCGAGGAGATAAGAAATGATGGATCCCTATCAGGTGTTAGGTGTCAGTCCCAATGCCTCCGACGAGGAAATCAAACGGGCCTATCGGCGTCTGGCAAAGCTCTATCACCCGGATCGCAATCCGGGTGATCCGGAAGCGGCGAAAAAGATGCAGCAGATCAACGATGCCTACGATCGCATTAAAAACCCGGAAAAATCCCGTCCTAACTATGAGTATGGCGGTTATCGTTATGGAAACAGCGATCCTTCCGGAACAGATCGCTACCAAAAAGCGGCATACGAATATATCCGGTTCGGCAGATACCGAGAGGCACTCAATGTGCTGGAATCCATGTCGGAACGGGATGGACGCTGGTATTTTCTTTCCGCGGTCGCCAATGAGCGGCTGGGAAATCAAGTCACCGCCCTGGAGCATATCAAACGGGCGGTTTCCATGGAACCGGACAATCAGCAATATTTGTATGTATTGGAACAAATGGAAAGCGGCGGCACCCAATATCGGGGTCAGGCCGGTTCTTATCGTGGATTTTCCACCAGTGGAAGTCCCTGCGCATCGCTGCTAATGTGCTGTCTGTTTAATATTTTCTGTTGCTGAAATACTTTGCAAGAGGACACAAAATGAAAGCCGATTGTCATATTCACGCCGTTTTGGACGGGGTAGACTGGAAACAGTCCCTTCATCGCCATGAACCCCATCCCCATGAAGGGTTTATCCGTAATATGCTGGAAACCTACCGCAGCCGGGGATATACCTATCTTCGAGACGGCGGTGACCGATGGGGTGCAGGTATTCTGGCACGGCAGCTTGCACCGGAATACGGAATCACCTACCGCACCCCCGGCGCACCTTTGTGTAAAAATGGGCATTATGGCAGCTTTATCGGGGTCACCTACGAAACCCTGACGGAATATACCCAGCTGGTGAAAAATGCCCGTGAAACGGGTATGGATTTTATTAAAATTATGATCTCCGGCCTGATGGACTTCTCCCACTATGGGGTGCTGACGGAAGAAGGCTTGCCCCGGGAGCAGATTGGGGAACTGATCCACATTGCCCACGAAGAGGGAATGTCGGTAATGGCACATGCCAACGGCGGCGATACGGTGTTGGCCGCGGCCTGCGCCGGTGTGGATTCGGTGGAACACGGTGCTTATTTAACAAAAGAGGCACTTTCTGCCATGGCAGAAAACGCTACTGTATGGGTTCCAACCTTGTCTACTGTTGGAAACCTGCGGGGAAAAGACCGTTTCCCCGCTGTGGAAGTGGAGAAAATTTTAGAAAATGCCCTGGAAAATGTGGCATACTACCATCAAATCGGTGGTCTGCTGGCACCGGGTACAGATGCGGGAGCCTGGAGTGTTCCCCATGGCAGTAAAACAGAGATCCCCCTGATGCTGGAAGCAGGCGTCACCATGGATGCCTTGCAACAGGGTATCCGCACCATTATGGAGAGATTTTAAATACCACTTGTCAGGCTTTCGGGGATATGCTATACTGCAATTTGGTAAATATCCGGCTATCTACCCGGGGAAACGAAGTTTAGGAATCTTCTCGGGAAATGACACTGTCTTCAGCAGGAGGAAACTTTATGGAATTTCTTATGGATCACGATTTGCATATCCACTCCTTTTTATCTGCCTGCTCCCGTAATCCGGAGCAAAATCCCGATACCATGCTATCTTATGCCCGAAAATACGGCCTGAAAAAGATTTGTGTCACCGACCATTTTTGGGATGAAGATCAGGGCAGTGGTGCCCCATGCTACGGGGAAGAAAATCTGTTTGAAAAGCGGAAAATGCTGGGAGATATTCCGGCTTCTGAGGATGTGGCGTTTCTCTTTGGTGTGGAAACGGAACTGGATCGGAATATGAAACTGGGACTTTCCCGGGAGCATTTTGACTGCCTGGATTTTGTGGTGATCCCCACCACCCATTTAAACATGATGGGATTGACCGTCACCCCGGAAACGGGAGACACCGCAGAAAAACGAGCCAATTTGTGGCTCAAGCGACTGGATGCCGTACTTTCTATGGACATTCCCTTCCATAAGACGGGAATTGCCCATTTGACCTGCAAAACCATGGCTCACTGGTCCCGGGAGATGGAATTGGAGATATATCGCCTTTTGCCGGAACCGGAGCTGTACCGCCTGATGCGTGGTAGTGCAGAATTGGGCGTGGGCATTGAGTTAAACGCCTGCTCTATGGCCTATCAGCCGGAGGAGCAGGAGGATATTTTGAAAATTTACCGCATTGCGAAAGAATGTGGCTGTAAATTTTATTTGGGCAGTGATGCCCACCAACCTCCGGAACTGGAAGCGGCTCCCCAGCTTTGGAAAAAAGCCTTGGAGATCTTGGCACTATCTGAGGCAGACAAGTTCCCCTTTGCTGCCAACTAAATAAACGACAGTTCGAAACCATCCTGTCGATAAACAAAACTATGGAAGGATGGGTGCAGTTTCTGCACCCTTTTTGCATCATGAACAAGAAAATTCAAACTATGACCCGTGGTGCGTTGATCGCCGCATTGTATGTGGTGCTGACATACGCACAAAATATGCTGTTCCCCGATTCCACCTCCATGGCCATTCAGTTTCGTGTCTCGGAGGCACTGTGTGTACTATCATTGTTTACACCGTCGGCAATTTGGGGATTGACCGTAGGATGTATGTTATTTAACATCACCGCCGCAGGCGTTCTGCCGCTGGATGTTTTGGTGGGCAGTCTGGCAACTTTGCTGGCAACCGGCGGTATGTACCTGACAAGAAAATGGAAGATTTTTGGCTATCCCATTGTGGCCATGCTGTTGCCTGCTATCGCTAACGGCATTTTGGTGGGATGGGAGCTGGCCTATTACATCGGCGGCGGCTTCTGGATCAACTGTATCTATGTAGCCATCGGCGAGGCAGCAGTATTGCTGATCTTAGGTTCTGTGCTTTATTATGTTATAACCGCACACAAACTGGAAAAAATAATTGGGTGAGCGGATCCATACCGCTGATTCGTAAAAAATACGCAAAAGGAGCCGCGTATGATCGAATTTCTACCGATTACCATAGAAAATAAAATTCCTTATGAAAACCTGCTTCGCAAGTCCCCACAACGAGGCTGTGAGTACAGCTTTTCCAATCTGTATGTTTGGGGGCGTCAACGAATGGCCTTTTTGGAAGGCGGCGTGGCGGTTTTCTCCCAATTTGACCGCAGAAGTGTGTATTTATTCCCCTTCGGCGGAGATTTGAAGGCTATTTTGGATCGGATCATCCATGATGCCCATACCCGGGATATTCCTTGCCGCCTGACGGGACTTTCCAGGGAGGACTGCCTTCGGGTTGCGGAGCTTTATCCCGGAAAATTCCGATTCCACAACGACCGCAACGGCTATGATTATCTGTATAATATCCACGACCTTGCCGATCTGTCCGGGCGGAAATACCAGCAAAAACGCAACCATGTCCACCGATTTTTTCGTCAGTATCCCCAGGGAAGCTGTGTGCCCATTGGAGAAGACATGATTTCGGCCGTGGAAACCATGCTGGAAACCTGGTTTTCCCAGCGGCTTGCCCAGGATCCCACAAAAGATTTCCACATGGAACGGGCAGCCATTGGAAAGGCACTGCACCATCGTGACGAATTGGGGCTTCAGGGACTGGCTTTGCAAGTGGATGGCAAGATCGTGGCGGTGACTTTGGGAAGTCAGCTTTCGCAGGATACCTTCGATGTCCATTTTGAGAAAGCACTGGACGAATTTCCCGGTGCTTATGCCGTGATCAATCAGGCATTTGCCCGGTATATTCGGGAACATTTCCCCCAAATTACCCGACTGGATCGGGAAGAGGATATGGGAATCGATGGGCTTAGAAAAGCCAAACTTTCCTATTATCCCGTGCAATTGCAGGAAAAATACTGGGCCTGCCTACTGGAGGACGGCTATGATTATTGATAATCCCGGACCGCGGCATATTCCTGCCCTACGCAGCTTGTGGCATCAGGCTTTTGGGGATCGTGAAGAATTTATAGACTGTTTTTTTGAAAAAGGCTTTTCCTATGACCGTTGCCGATGTGTGTTTTCCGAGGGAGAGCCCATCGGGGCAGTCTATTTCTTCGAAGGATCATGGCGTGGGGAGAAAATCGCCTATTTATATGGACTTGCCATAGAAGAAAACCACCAAAAGCAGGGCTTTTCCCGACTCTTACTGGCGGATACCCATGCAAATCTTTTGCAGATGGGATTTACAGGTGCTGTGATCCACCCCGGAGACGACGGTCTGCGGCAATATTATGAACGCCTGGGTTACCGGGTTTTTGGTGGCAGAGAAGAAAGGGTCTGTGCCATGGCACTTCCGGTGATCACCGCTACCCAATTGGGATGTTTGGCATACGAACAGCAACGCAGAGCCTTTTTGCCTTCCGATGGCATATTGCAGGAAGGGGCATTTACGGAATTTCTCCAAAGTCAGGCCACCTTATATGGGGGCGAGGATTTTGTGGCGGCAGTTTCCGAAGATGGCATGGTTTTGGAGTTTTTGGGAAACGCAAAACAAATTCCCCATTTTCTTGCATCCATGCAAATTCCATCTGCTGTTGTCCGAACTCCGGGAAATAACACACCTTCTATGTATTTGGACTTTTTCGGAAGACAACCCTCGCCTGCCTATTTCGGACTACCTATGGATTGACCCAATAATAAATGGTAAATTTGTGTTTATCCTACGATTACAAATAACCGAAATCGACGCTGTGGCTACCTATTCACCGTGTCATTCTGAGTGAGCGGAGCGAATCGAAGAATCTATCCATTTTCTATGGCGTTCATATGAAAATATCCCCTCGATATTCATCGAGGGGATACTGTTTTATTTGATTTCCTGCTCCAATGCATCAAATTCAGGAGTGCTGTAAAACTCTCCAAGCGTAATTTCAAAAGCATCACATAGCTTTTTGATGGTTACACTACCGGGATTTTGGCTTTCACCATTGAGAATACTCTTAATTGTTGATTGTGGCACAGCAGCTAAATTACTAAGCCCATTTGGCGTGATGCCATGTTCTTTACAAAGCTGACGAATACGATATGCTATTGTCTGTGCAGTATCCATGTACACCACCTCCGGTTGATTTATCACTAATATGATAACCGAAACAAAAGATGTATATTAGTGACTATTCACTAACTCCGAAATTTATGTTACAATAGCGATATATCACTAATACGGAGGTTGATTATGCCAGCTTGTACTTTTTTCGGACACAGTGATTGCTATCGATTGGAGGAAGATGTGTTGCGGTATACAATAGAAGATTTGATTGCACAAGGGGTGAATACCTTTTATGTTGGCAACCATGGAAATTTTGATAGTGCGGTATTTTCTTGCCTAAAAAATTTGAAAAAGAGGTATCACCAAATTTCTATTGCAGTTGTATTGGCATATCTGCCTGCAACAAAAAAGGAATTTGATCCTCATGAGGGGTACAGTATGTATCCGGAAATTGAAATTGGGCTGCCACGCTTTGCTATTGAGCGAAGAAATAAATGGATGATTCAAGCTTCGGATTGGTGCGTTGTAAAAATTGACAGAACCTATGGCGGTGCCTATAAATTTGCCCGCATAGCAAAACGGCGAGGATTGCAGGTGATCAACCTTGGCAGTGTGGAACTATAATTTTACATAAGGCAAAAACCCTGGCTGCTATACAGCTTGGGTTTTTTATTGCGGAACGCCGGGGGCGGCGTTCCCTACGAGTTATACGATAAATTTATGTTTATCGCACCATCCCTTGGTCCCCTCGTTTTGAGGCAATGCCATTAAGTTAAGCATCCAGTGAGCAAAAACCAAGTCATCCTGAGCGGAGTGAAACGCAATCGAAGGATCCTCGCACCCAATCACTGCTCAATGAATCGGAAAATGCGTAGATTCTTCGACTCGCTTTTGCTCGCTCAGAAAGACACAACATCGGGTGCTTTATCTTAACTTAATGACATTGTCCCGCAAGGGGCGGCTTTGATACGGGGGGGCGTTGGAACAACAAACGAAAAATTATGTGTTTTTATTCCACCTCTTTTCCGGTCATGATATGGGTAAAAAGTTGAAATCGATAAATTTTCTATATAAATTAACGCATTTTACTTAAATTTGCTGTTTACATTTGATTTTGTCTATGTTATGATGTATGTGGCGAGGGATGGAATTTATCATTTTATGTGTTTTTTTACCCGAAAAATGCAAGAAAATGGCGTTTCCACGCCCACCCATGCTATCATATTTTAACTCTATTGGAGGTACATAAATTATGGCAAGAAAAGTTCAGTTTGTGGAGACCGTTCTGCGTGACGCAAACCAGTCTCTCATCGCCACCCGTCTGCCCTTCGACAAGTTTGAGCCCATGCTCTCTACCATCGACAAGGCCGGTTACTACGCCGCTGAGTGCTGGGGCGGTGCTACCTTTGACGTCTGTCTGCGTTACCTGCACGAAGATCCCTGGGAGCGTCTGCGTAAGATCCGTGCTGCTATGCCCAACACCAAGTTGCAGATGTTGCTGCGTGGCCAGAACGTGCTGGGTTACTCCCACTATCCCGATGATTTCGTTAAGCTGTTCGTGAAGAAGGCTGTGGAAAACGGTATGGATGTTATCCGTATTTTCGACGCTTTGAACGACGTTAACAACATGAAGGTTGCGATGGAATCCTGCGTCAATGCCGGTGCAATCGCTTCCGGTACCATCTCCTACACCACCTCCCCCGTTCACACCCACGCCAAGTATGTGGAAATGGTGAAGGAACTGAAGGAAATGGGTGCTTCCACCATCTGTATTAAGGATATGGCCGGTATTATGGGTCCCCAGGAAGCTTACGATATGGTTTCCGCCATTAAGGATGCTGTTGACCTGCCCATCGACCTGCACACCCACTCCACCACCGGTTTGGCATTCATGACCTACCTGAAGGCTGTGGAAGCCGGTGTGGATATTATCGACACTGCAATTTCTCCCTTCTCCGGCGGCACCAGCCAGCCTGCTACCGAGACCCTGGCTTACGCTCTGCGTCAGCTGGGCTACGAAGTGGATCTGGCTGATAACTGCCTGACTGCTATGGCTGACTACTTCAAGGGCGTTCGTGACGAATATGTTGCTGACGGCACCTTGATGCCCAAGGCTATGGCTACCGATACCCAGTGCCTGACCTATCAGGTTCCCGGCGGTATGCTTTCTAACCTGCTGAGCCAGCTGAAGCAGATGAACGCACTGGACAAGTTCGACGAGGCTCTGGCCGAAACCCCCAAGGTTCGTGCCGATATGGGTTATCCTCCTCTGGTTACCCCCACCTCTCAGATGGTTGGCGTTCAGGCTGTCCGTAATGTGCTGGACGGTGAGCGTTACAAGACTGTTTCCAAGGAAATCAAGGCTTACTGCCGTGGCGAATACGGCACCACTCCTGCACCCATCGTGCCGGAGATCCAGGCTCAGATCCTGGGCGACGAAAAGCCCCTGGATGGCCGTTATGCCGATACTCTGGCTCCCATCGTAGAGCCCACCCGTGAAAAGCTCCAGGGCATTGCCCGTTGCGACGAAGATGTCCTTTCCTACATTGCATTCCCCAACCTGGCTGAAAAGTACTTTGAGGAGCGTAAAGAAAAGGAAGAGAACATGGCTACCTATACCATCGTTGAGGCATAAGGAGGTAAGGCTATGAATATGCTTTCTCCTGTTGTGCTGGCTGCAGAAGCTAACCTGGTAGACCTGAAGATCGCTGACGCATCCATTCTTGCTCTGCTGGGCTATGCCACCGTTTTCTTCGGCATCATCGCACTGATGGTGGTTATTATGATCATCGGTAAGATCTTCATTGCCAAGGCAAACAAGGCCGCTGCCGCTGCTCCCGTAGCCGCCGCTCCTGCCGTAGAGGAAGCCGCACCTGCTCCCACCGCTCCCGGTGCCGCAGGCAAGCTGAAGCTGTACAATGTAGAGCCCAAGACCGCTGCTATGATCATGGCTATCGTAGCCGATAAGATGGGCAAGCCCCTGAACGAACTGCGTTTTATTTCCATCAAGGAGGTTGAGTAACATGAAATATAAAGTAACTCTTAACGGCCGTACTTATGAAGTTGAGGTCGAAGCCGGTCAGGCTATGCTCCTGACGGAATATGAAGCTATTGCTCCCGCACCCGTGGCCGCTGCTCCCGTAGCTGCTGCCCCTGCCGCTGCTCCTGCTGCCGCACCTGCCACCGCTCCCGTTGTTACCGGTGCCGGTGAGGCTGTCAATGCTCCCATGCCCGGCACCATCCTGAAGGTCAATGTTTCTCAGGGTCAGGCTGTGAAGGAAGGCGAAGTTCTGTGTGTTCTGGAAGCTATGAAGATGGAAAATGAGATCATGGCTCCCAAGTCCGGCACTGTCACGCAGGTGGTTGTGTCCAAGGGTTCTTCCGTCAACACCGGCGATGCTCTGGTGGTCATCGGCTAAGGAGGCAATTCCATGATCGATATTGGTAAAGTTCTCCTTGACCTGTGGAACAGCTCCGGTTTTGCCGCTCTGTTTGCCGGTTTCGGTGAAGGCGGTTGGCAGAACC
>JAZRRA010000045.1:0-2100 GCA_045650305.1 Faecousia sp. | reverse complement strand
AAGGTGTTCGATGAGGAGGCCGCCAAGCTGGACGGCATCTCCTTCCTGGCCCAGGGTACCATTTATCCTGACATTCTGGAATCCATTAAGGCAAAGGAGTCCGGCAAGCCTGTCAAGTCCCACCACAATGTGGGCGGTCTGCCTGACGACATGGCTATGGAGCTGGTGGAGCCTGTGAAGCTTCTTTATAAGGACGAAGTCCGTATTGTGGGCGATGCCCTGGGTCTGCCCCACGGCATGGTCTACCGTCAGCCCTTCCCCGGCCCCGGTCTGGGTGTCCGCTGTCTGGGTGCCATTACCCGTGACCGCCTCCATGCCCTTCGGGAAGCCGATGCCATTCTCCGGGAGGAGTTTGACAAGAACGGTCTTGCAGGCAAGGTATGGCAGTATTTCATCGCTGTCCCCGATGTCAAGAGCGTCGGTGTCCGTAACGGCGGCCGTTACGGAGGCTGGCCCGCTATTATCCGTGCGGTCAATACTACCGATGCTATGACCGCCACCGTCGAGGAGATCCCCTATGCCCTGCTGCACCATATCACCTACCGGATCACCCACGAGGTAGAGGGCATTAACCGTGTCCTGTACGATCTGACTCCCAAGCCCATCGGCACCATCGAGTGGGAATAATGAATACTGTTTCAGCAAATTTGATTTATCCTCTGCGGGTCAATTTTCTTTATCCTTTCCCGATTAGATAAATCACTGCAAAAACAAACAATATAGTAATTTTGAAGACCTTGTGTCATCGGAAACGATGACCAAGGTCTTCTTTTTTGTCGCAAGAGAGACCTTGACCACTAACTTTTCGCAAGATTAGTTCTATCCTTTCCAAAACCCTTTATTTTTTCGTCATTTTTCGACCTTTTCTTCTCTTTTCGTGAAGAAGAATCCTTGCCAATCGCCTTATTTTTCATCTTATTTTCTTGATTGAAAAAAGGAAAACAGAACGGTTTGGACAAGAAATTTCCTTGCCAAAAGTGGAGATGTCTTCACTGAAAATGCATTGAATCGCAGAAGGAATGCCGAAAGGAAAAGGATAAAGATTTTTGCGCTGATGAAACTAAAAAGGAAATGTTGAGAGAAATACACCAGAAAAGTCGTTGTGCCGCAACGGCTTTTCTTTTTTGTGATTGCATTTTGATTGCACTTTCGCTATATTTTTATTAATACCAAAATAAATATGCCTATCAAACTTTAGGAGAATGCATTATGGATCGGAAGCAACAAGAAATCATCAAGCAAGAGCAATTGGGTAATGGTCTGACCGATCATAACGGTCTAAGCTGGTTATGCTGTTATCAGGTCACACAGGGCAAAACTGAGCCGATCGTCAGTACTGAGGAAAAGAAGATTCTGAGGAAGCTGGCTCAAAAAGTGGCACAAATCGCTGAACTGCCCATACAGGAAGAACGCCGTAAGCTTTGGACAGATCATCATGATTTAAAGCTCACCCGCCCACCAATCTTTATTGATCCCGAATATGCCTGGTATGAGCTCATCCCTCATACCGTTCTACAGTGCAAAAACAATTTGGCCCGCATGTGGGAGTATCGCCTTCGGAAAGAAATCTACTGGCATGAGGTCATTGGTGATGACCGTGTGTGCACCAAAGATTTGCCGGTAACCTATGTCCACTCTGTAACCTCCATGGGCTTGGATCCGAAGCGAACCAGCAGCAGCCAAGCCGACGGTGCTTACCATATTGATCCCGTCTTGACAGACTGGGATGACATGGCTAAGTTGAAGTATCGGCAGGTCATTGTAGACTACGATAAAACTTATCAGATTCTTGCTTTGGCTCACGACATTTTCGATGGCATTCTTAATGTCTCTTTGCAGGGTTCCTGGTGGTATTCTGACGGATTAACGGATCAGTTGCTATTTCTGCGCGGGTATGAGAATGTGATGTATGATTTTTACGAGAATCCCGATGAGCTCCACGCCTTAATGGCATTCCTGCGGGATGAGTGGATGAACTACTTGGATTTCTTGGAAAAAGAAAAACTCTTGTCCCTAAACAATGGCAGTGAATTTGTGGGTACCGGCGGATACGGTTGGTGCAGTGATCTGCCCGGCGAAAACTTTAACCCCAACAATATA
>JAZRRA010000044.1:0-3287 GCA_045650305.1 Faecousia sp. | reverse complement strand
ACCACCAAACACAAAAACGGCGGTTTCAATTCCGGGAAAGCGATATAATTTGCAGCTATATGACCACGAATATGATGCACCGGGATCAAAGGTTTCCCCAATGCCAGCGAAACCGCTTTAGCGAAATTCACACCAACCAGCACTGCACCGATCAGTCCCGGGGCATAAGTGACTGCCACCGCGTCAATATCATTGCGGCACAAACCGGTTTTCTGCAACGCCTGATCCGCCAGGCCGTAAATGGCTTCAATATGCATCCGGGAGGCTATCTCCGGGACAACACCGCCATAAATCCGGTGCAGATCTACCTGAGAAGCAATACAGTCCGTGAGAACATTGCGTCCATCTTCCACAATGGAAACCGCAGTTTCATCACAAGAGGATTCCACAGCCAATATCCGCATCAAACCAGCTCCTTTCGCAAAATATAGGCATCTTCTTTGGGATTACGATAATAATTGGGACGACGCCCTACCTGGACAAATCCCAATTTTTCATACAGAGAAATTGCAGGAACATTGGAAACACGAACCTCCAAAGTAAGACTGTGGGAGCCTTTTTCCAGAAGTTGTGGCACCAGTTCCAAAATGAGTTTTTCCGCAATTCCCTTCCGTCTTGCATCCGGCCGAACCGCAACATTCATCATGTCCGATTCATCGATCACAGTCTGGGTTCCCACATAGCCCAAAACCTGATCTGATTCCACAGCTACCAGCCACAAAGACAAGGGGTTTTTCAATTCATATTCGAATGCCAAAACACTCCAGGGATCGGAAAAACACTGCTTTTCCAAATCAGCAAGCTGAAAAATATCAGCATTTGTCATTTTTCTGATTTCCATCATTTAGCCTCATACCAACTCTTGCCAATTTTGGCCTCAGCAATCAAGGGCACACGCAAAGATGCAACGGATTGCATTTCTTTACTGACCAAAGAAGCCACTTCCTGGCCAATTTCTTCCGGACATTCTACAATCAATTCGTCATGAACCTGCAAAACAAGCTTTGCCTGGGGATATTTTTCTGCCAACGCACGGTCAACACGAATCATAGCCAGCTTAATAAGATCGGCAGCTGTACCTTGAATGGGGGTGTTCAGAGCAATTCGCTCAGCACCCTGGCGAATGTTAAAATTAGAGCTGGACAATTCCGGAATATATCGACGGCGACCGTACATGGTCTTGGTATAGCCCTTGGCTCTTGCATCCTCAACCACCTGCTTCATATAATTGCGAACACCGGGGTAATTGGCAAGATAGCTGTTAATATAGGATTTGGCTTCCTGACGGCTAACACCCAAATCCTCCGATAAAGAAAATTCGGAAATACCGTAAACGATACCAAAGTTGACCGCTTTGGCATGGCGACGCTGCAACGGGGTTACCTGCTCCGGTGCAACACCGAAAACCTGAGATGCAGTCACAGTGTGAATATCCATGCCGTCAATAAATGCCCTACTCATAACCTGATCTTCTGCAATATGGGAAAGGACACGCAATTCGATTTGACTGTAATCCGCATCTACCAGCACATAACCGGGTTTTGCAATAAACATCTTACGAATTTCCGCACCCAAATCAGTTCTGACGGGAATATTTTGCAAATTCGGCTCAGTAGAAGAAAGTCTGCCGGTAGCGGTCACCAAATTTTGGAAGGTGGTACGGATTCTATCATCACTATGAATCACCTTGGCAAGTCCATCTGCATAGGTAGACTTTAACTTTGTGAGCATCCGATAATCCATGATCGCCGGAATAATAGGATGCTTGGATCGCAACTTTTCCAGCACATCTGCATTGGTGGAATAACCGGTTTTTGTCTTTTTCATAACCGGCAGTCCCAATTTTTCAAACAACAATTCACCCAATTGACGGGTGGAATTGATATTGAAAGATTCCCCTGCATATCCGTAGATCAGTGTTTCACATTCATCGATCCGCTGTGCCAGCATTTGGGAAAAAGATCGCAGTTGCGTACTGTCAATACGGATACCCACTTGCTCCATTTGGAAAAGCACATTGCAAAGCGGCAGTTCAACCGTTTCATAAAGATCCAGCATTTCCTGCTTTTTCAGTTCTTCCAATAGGGTATCCTTTAAATTCCAAAGTGCCTCTGCACAAGCACAGGCATCCCCATCATCCACGGAAATGCCCAAAAATGTGGTAGCAAGTTTGGAAACGGGATAGTCGGACTGGGTGGGATTTAAGTCATAGGCCGCTAAGGCGGTATCAAAGGAGCCGCAAATCGGCATCATCCCCATGTTGGAAAGGGCATGCTGTGTGGTCTTAATGTCATGGCAGATCACATATTTTCCCTTTTGCAACAGATCCCCCATAAACACGGTTTCCAAAGGGGTCAAGGTACATACACCGCTTTCCCAGGCGATACCAACGGAGCTGTCTGGAGCAATATACAAAGCAAAACGATCACATTCTCCGGGCAATTCTTCTTTTCTGGGTAACTTTACACACTTTTGCACAGCAGATGCAACCTGACAAGCAACATCGCGAAGATTGTATTTATCGATCAGGCGGACAAATTCCAGTTTTTGGAACAATTGATACAAATCCTGCTTATTATAAGGCCTGATCACCGCATCCATAGGCTCAAAATCAATGGGTGCTGTCAAGCGAATGGTGGCAAGGTCGTAGGAAAGATAGGCATTGTCTTTCCCCTGCTCCAGTTTTTCCCGTAGTTTGGGACGAATGGAGGTATCCTGCAAATTCTCATATACACCATCCAATGAACCGAACTTGATCAATAACTCCGTGGCTGTTTTCGGTCCAACACCGGCGACACCGGGAATATTATCGGAATTATCACCCATCAGGGCTTTCAAATCCACCATTTTCTCCGGCTCAAATCCATATTCCTCCCGGAAAACATCCTTGTTATACAAAGTAGCCGTGGTCTGTCCGGGCTTGGAGATCACCAGTTTCACATGAACATGGTCGTCGATCAATTGCAAACTGTCCCGGTCGCCGGTAACGATCACACATTCCCATCCATGGTTACCGCAGATCTTACCGACTGTACCGATCACATCGTCTGCTTCCCATCCTTGACACTCATAGATGGGAATATTCATAGCTTTTAAAACATCCTTCATCACCGGCATCTGCATTGCCAGTTCTTCCGGCATACCATGGCGGTTAGCCTTATAGCCGTCATATTTTTCATGACGGAAAGTAGGACCGTGCAGGTCAAATGCCACACAAACCGCATCCGGCTGTTCTTCTTTTTCCATCCGTTCCAGAATGTTCAAAAAGCCATAGATGGCATGGGTAT
>JAZRRA010000043.1:0-7334 GCA_045650305.1 Faecousia sp. | reverse complement strand
CTTGCCAACGCTCTGCAAGTTTCTCCTGCTAAGTTTCTCTTTACAATGGATAGCTTTTCTTCTTTTGTTCTGACAGTATACTCTCTTGCAATATTTCCACCTCCAATTATATAATAGCACAAAAAATGATGGCAGGCACTTTTGTGTCTACCATCATTTTATCACTTCAAAATATTTTCGTTCGTTGCATTTTTCACGGGAATGTGGTATTCTATTAAAGAATCTATATAATAGGAAGGTAAACCTATGATCTACGCAGGATGTCATTTATCCAATTCCGCAGGTAATTTGGCCATGGTGGAAACCGCACTTTCCATCGGTGCCAATACCTTTGCGTTTTTTACCCGGAATCCCAGAGGCAGTCAGGCCAAAAAGGAAGATCCGGTGGACAGCACTAAGGCAGTGGACGCCCTGAAAGCCAACGGCTTTGGACCGTTGGTTGCCCACGGTGCTTATACCATGAACCTTTGCATAGCAGAAGAAAGTGCCAGAGAATTTGCTTGCAATATACTGTGCGACGATCTGCGTCGGATGGCATATTTGCCGGGAAATTACTATAATTTCCACCCCGGCTCCCATGTGGGTCAGGGAACTGAGCAGGGAATCGATTATATCGTCAAAGCTCTGAAAAAGGCACTGGAACCCGGCTATCCCGTCACAGTGCTGCTGGAAACCATGGCCGGAAAGGGCAGTGAGATCGGTGGCCGCTTTGAAGAATTGAAAGCGATTATAGATGGCGTGGGAAGTGGGGACATCGGCGTGTGTTTGGATAGCTGTCATGTCCATGACGGTGGCTATGACATTGTCCATGACTTAGATGGCGTTTTGGCAGAGTTTGATCGTGTTGTGGGTCTGGATAAATTGAAGGCTCTGCACCTGAATGACTCGAAAAATCCCTTTGAAAGTCACAAAGATCGCCATGAATTGTTGGGCGAAGGCTCTTTGGGACTGAAGGCGTTTGAACAGATCGTGAATCATCCCGTGCTTTCCAAATTGCCTATGATTTTGGAAACACCCAATGACCTGCCCGGCTATGCCCGGGAAATTGCTCTGCTTCGTTCCATGCAGGTATAAGCAAATGAAAATCCATGTAAGGAGGTGACCTGATGGGAGCGTTGGACATGCTGCAAAATGCACTGCCGGTCTATGTGAATGTATATATCGCCATATTTCGATATGCTGCACCGATTTTGGCCTTTTTGATTTTATTGCGTGCCATCATACCCTTGGTCAGCTTCCGAAAAGAACCGGAAATTTGGGGCTGGCTTGATATTTCCGATGGCAGAAAGTTACCCATTACCCATTGGGAAACTGTGATCGGCAGTCACAAAAACAGTGATGTGGTGATCGAGTGCGAAGGGGTTTCCAAAAGTCATGCGGTGTTGACCCGGTATGATGACGGCAGTTGGACCATTTCCGATAATGACAGCACCACCGGTGTGATGGTCAACGGAAAAGATGTAACTGTGAGAGCCTTGAAGCGAAACGATACCATCCAGATCGGTGGACTGGATCTGAAATTTCAGCCTATCTCCACCACAGAAGAAAAGCACCTTGCCAAATTGCGTACCCGGGCATCCAGTTTTTCTTCCAGCATTGCCAATTTGATGCTTTTGACAGTGTTTCAAATTTTGTGTTGCATCGGCTTTTTGATGACCGGTAAAAATGCTACCGATTATCTGTTGGGCTTCGGTGGTATTATGATAGTCCAGTGGGCATTGTTTTTCTTTTATATCCTCATTCGTCGTCCTGCCTTTGAAGTGGAGACCATCGCATTTTTCCTATGCACTATGGGCATGGCGGCGATCTGTACCGTAGTACCGGCAGAAGCGGTGAAGCAAATGATCTCCATGATTTTGGGCGTTGGCATTTTTCTTGGCGTTGGCTGGACTTTACGGGATCTGGAACGGGCAAAAAAGATCCGTTATGCCGCGGCAATTGGCGGTATTTTACTGTTGGTTGCCACCCTCATTTTCGGACGACAGATCAACGGTGCAAAAAACTGGATCTTTATTGCCGGTGTGTCGCTGCAACCGTCGGAACTGAGCAAGGTATGCTTTGTGATGGTGGGTGCTTCCGCAATGGATCGGATCATGACCAAACGGAATTTGATCGGTTTCATCGCATATTCCGTTGCCATGTGCGGATGCCTTGCTCTTATGAATGACTTTGGAGCGGCACTGATCTTCTTCTGTGCATTTTTGGTGGTGGCGTATATGCGTTCCGGCAGTGTGGGAACGCTGGCATTAGCTATAACCGGCCTGGTGTTTGCCGGTATCGTGGTGCTGAAGTTTGCACCCCATGCGGTGAGCAGATTTGCTACCTGGCGTCATATTTGGGAGGATGTCTATGGTGACGGCTACCAGCAAACCAGAGCCCTCATGTGTATGGCATCCGGTGGACTTTTGGGCCTTGGCCCCAATCAGGGGTGGATGAAGAATCTCTTTGCCTCCGAATCCGATGTGGTCATCGCCACCATCGGCGAGGAATGGGGTATGTTTATGGTGATCGCTGTGGTGTTGGCGGTGGTCGCATTGGCACTGTTCAGTGTTCGGTGTAGTGCCATGGGACGCAGCAGCTTTTATACCATCGGAAGCTGTACAGCCGCAACCATTTTGGTGGTGCAGGTGATCTTAAATGCCTTAGGTACGGTGGATGTTGTGCCTTTGACCGGTGTTACATTCCCGTTCCTTTCCAACGGCGGTTCCAGTATGCTCTGTGCCTGGGGCTTATTAGGCTTTGTCAAAGCGGCAGATACCCGACAAAATGCCAGCTTTGCGGTGAGATTGCTGAAACGAGGTGATCGCCGTGAATAAAGTTGCGAAACGCTCCGGTGTGGTTTTGATCCTTTTGGGTCTGCTTGTGGCAGGATTTCTGTTTTTCCTGGTGGAATATGCCATAAAATCCCATGAATGGGTGGTAGAAAGCGGTTCTCCCCATGTTTATGAAGAGGAGAAATTTACCGGCGGTGCAGTTATTGACCGCAGTGGTAAGCTGCTTTTGGATATGACCGAAGATGGCTGGATCTACTCAACAGACGAGGGGATTCGAAAATCCACCCTCCATTGGGTCGGTGACAGAGAGGGAAATATTGTAGTACCGGCTGTACCCAATTACTATGGGGATGTGATCACCTACGATTTCTTTAACGGTCTTTATGCATACGGTGGCATCCGCAAAGATGGCGGCGTGGTGCAACTGACCCTTTCTTCCAAAATCCAGACAGTTGCATTGGAGGCTTTGGGAGAATATAAAGGAACGGTTGCAGTGTATAACTACAAAACCGGTGAGATCCTTTGTGCGGTCACCACCCCCACTTATGACCCGGACAATATTCCCGATATTCTGGGAGATCCCCAGCAGTACGAAGGTGCGTATATGAATCGCTTTGTCCAGTCTGCCTATCCTCCCGGTTCGATTTTCAAAACCGTGACCCTTGCCGCGGCATTGGAGGAAATGGAGGATGTTACCACACTGACTTTTGTATGTGACGGACAATGGGGTGAGGGCGAACACGCAGTAACCTGCGAGAATGTTCATGGTACGCAGGATTTGAAAACCGCATATTGTAATTCCTGCAATTGTGCTTTTGCGGAGCTTGCCAATCTGTTAGGTGGCAAGACACTTCTTTCCTATGTGGAAAAATTCGGTGTCACCAAGGCGGTATCTTTTGACGGCATTGAAACGACAGAGGGAAATTTTGAGCTGGCTCCCAACGATATTCGATTGGCACTGTCTGCCATCGGTCAGGATACGGATCAGATAAACCCTTGTGCATTTTTGACCTTCTTAGGGGCAATTGCCGGTGACGGTCGGAGTATAAATCCTTATGTGGTTTCCTCTGCAACCGACGGTCAGAATGGTTATCGTGCAGCGATTAGGGAAAACGAAGCCATTATGAGCCGGGAAACTGCGGAAATTTTGCGGGAATATATGCTTAACAATGTGGTGAAAAAATATGATAAACATGGGGAACATTTCCCGGGATTGACAGTTGGTGCAAAAACCGGTACTGCGGAGGTGGACGGTGATCAGGCGTCTTACGCCATGTTCTCCGGCATAGTCACCGATACAGACTATCCTCTTGCGTTTATCATTTGCGTGGAAGAGGGCGGCTACGGTGAGCATACCGGTGTCCCCATTGCATCCAAGGTTCTGGCGGCCTGCAAAGAAGTGCTATCCTCGGAATAATTGAAAACACCCTCTGCATACAATCCTTGCAGGGGGTGTTTTTTATGTGCAGACAAAACCAGCTTTGGGGCTGTGTGCTGATTGCGTTTGGCATCGGTGTGATCGTCGGTACATGGCTTGAGGGGGGATTTCTCTGCCACTGCTTTGCTGTGGGGATTATGATTTTAGGGATCGGCACAATGAGAAAATAACTTTAGATAAAGACATATTCTTGTCCCTGACTGCATAGGTTTAATCAGCGGAATGTGGATAAGGAGTGAACTAATATGGAATTACAGTTTCAAAAAGAACAAATACCTTGCCTGCGGCAAGTGAAAAGTCAGGTGCAGACCCAGGAGCAAACCCAGGAGATCCATCTGTCGGAGAGTCTACCGGATGTGGGGAGAGTACTTTGCACCTGGGGGCAGGTGGTTGTACGGGGGAAGGAATGGCAAAGTGACTTTATGGGTGTAAACTGCGGTGTTATGGTTTGGGTACTGTATGCACCGGAGGATGGGTCACCTGCCCAATGTGTGGAAACCTGGATCCCCCTATCACTGCGGTGGGATCTTCAGGATGGCAGTGAAAATGGCAGGATCCTTTGCCACCCCATGTTAAAATCCGTAGATGCACGGGTAACCTCCCAGCGAAAACTGATGGTTCGTGCCACCGTTGGTGTATTGGGTCAGGCTTTTCAAAAGGATACGGTGTGTGCCTATATACCGGATCGGATCCCTTCGGATATTTATTTGAAGGAACGGGGGCAAAAGGTCACTTTCGTGGGGGAGATGGGGGAAAAACCCTTTATTATGGATGAGGAAGTTACCATTCCGGAATCTTCTCCTGCTATGGATAAGATCATTCGGTATGCCTTGACCCCGGAGGTGACGGACAAAAAAGTATTGGGGGATAAGGCGGTATTCCGGGGCAATACCTTGCTTCATGTTTTGTATCGCACAGTGGAAGGTGCGATCCATGCCCATGATTTTGAGATCCCGTTTTCCCAGTATTCCGAATTGGAGCAGGAATACGGCCATGATGCCCAGGTTCAGGTGCTGCCCATGGTTACATCCTTGGAACTGGAAATGGGGGAGCAGGGGCGTATTCGATTAAAGGCAGGTCTTTCCGGTCAGTATGTGATCTATGATACCAGGGAAATTCCCCTGGTGGAAGATGGGTATAGTCCTGATAAACGGATCACATTGGAAGTCCAATCGGTGCAGATACCGAGAATTTCCCAGCGTCAAAGTCAAAGAATCCGTCAGGAGCAAACAGCACCCTTTGGAAGCAGTCGCGTGGTGGATGTGAGCTGTTTGTCAGGGATTTGCCGCACCCAGTATCGTGGTGACAATATGCTGATGGAACTGCCGGGCAGTTTTCAGGTTCTTTATTATGACCGGGAAGGTATTTTGCAGGCTGCGGTTGTCCATTGGCAAAGCGATATGTCTTTGGAAACAGAAGGAAGTGGCGATACGGCGGTGTTTTGTATCCCTTCCGGGAAGGCAACTGCCGTACCGGGGGAGGAAAGTACACTCCTGCGAGGAGAAATACTCACGGAAACCGTCACCGCGGAAACGGAAACTTTGGCTATGGCTGTATCCTTGCAAATTGGGGAGGAAGTGGAAAAAGATCCGCATCGCCCCAGCCTGATCCTGCGTCGAGCCGGTCATGAGAATCTTTGGGATCTGGCAAAACAAAACGGATCTACGGTGCAGGCGATCCGTAATGCCAATTCGCTTGCGGGAGAACCGGAGCCGGATCAAATGATCCTGATCCCCATCTTATAAAATTACCGCCGCTGTGGAGGAACACAGCGGCGGTTCGGCGGTATTGTCGCATTTGGGGAAATGTCCGCCTGGGGTTTACTATACCGATCCATAGTTGCAGAAACAAGAAAATGTTGTCGATAAGATGTGTATTTTATGATTATATTTTCACTTTGACAGAACAAAAATGCAAATCCATAATACACTTGTGTATTGTATCTGCCGGTCAATGCGTTATAATGGAGTTATCATAAACAAGGAGGCTTCATTATGGCGTTTATTTTTGAATTTACCCATGCACCGGCTCCCTGGCTGCCTATGCGGGATATGGAAGCAGTGGATCAGGCGATCCTGAAGGATCTTCATGATGCACCGGGTATGACCTTTGAAAATCCTGATTTTTCCGTAGAGGTAGTTTGGGATGTACATAACATCTTTGTGACCGATTTGTTTTATCGGATCCGTAAGTCCGATCAGCAAAATGAAAAGCTGGTAGTGATCCTGCCTTCTCCGGAAAATGCAGTGTTCATTTCTTTGGCAGAGGTACTTAATAAGTACAAAGTAAGCTGTCGGAATGTCCATGTATTTTTCCTTTATGAGTATGCCAACGAAAAAGGTGATGTGGCACCCTATAACAGCCCTTATAGCCGTAGCGGAAACTTCATCCGTTATTTCTATCATCGTTTGGATGCAGATCTGCGTATGCCTATGGAACAGATCCATTTCTGGACCAAGGATAATGCAGAGCAGTATTCCGATTTGATTGCTGCAGAAGGCGGTGCGGATGTTGCTTATACCACGCTCAGCTGGTCCGGCGGTATCGGTGCGATTGACGCTGAAACTTATCCTGCCAAGGATATGGAAGAACTTTTGACCATGGGCAGCCGCTATGTCACTCCCATGCCGGAAAATATTGCCTTCGATTCTTTGCGTGGTATGTTTGGTTTTTCCGGTGATTTGGGGAATGTGCCGCCTTGTGCCGTTACGGTTGGGCCTAAGGATCTGGTCGGTGCAAAAGAATGTATGCACATGAACTATTTGACTGCCTGCGGTGGCACACCTGCTTTGCAGAAAACTCCCTTGAAGCTGAGCCTTTACGGCCCTATTTCTCCGGAAAATACCGGCAGCCTGATGCGGCTGCTGCCCGGTGTTTGCTATATTTCCGAGGATGTGGCGGCACAGGGTGTCTATCGTCCTGATGTAAAGTGGCTGGAAGAGAAGATCGCACAGATCAAAAAAGAAGAGGAGGGAATGTAATGAACCGCAGTGTGTTTGATTTTGCACCCTCTGTATGGCTTCCTACCCAGGATGAGAAGGTGCTGGAGTATTGCCGTAATATCCGCAGAGAGGATATGGAAATTACCAACGAAAACGGATATAGCATCCGTGTTGTACCCC
>JAZRRA010000042.1:0-3450 GCA_045650305.1 Faecousia sp. | reverse complement strand
CTGGGCAGCCGTGATGTGGTAGGCGGAATCCAGTGGGTCAAGTCCATCCAAAACGAGGGCGATGTAGCAAAGAAAGTGGAAAAGGGCAAGTCCAAATTCGCAGGCAATGAAATTGCAGGCAAGTCCCTGGGTGTCATTGGTTTGGGTGCGATCGGTGGCCCTCTTGCCAATAATGCTATTAAGCTGGGTATGCAGGTCTATGGCTGTGACCCTTATATCTCCATTGATGCCGCGTGGCATTTGGACAGCCGTATTATTCCCGTTAAGACCCGGGAAGAAATTTATGAAAAGTGCGATATTATTTCCGTCCATGTTCCGCTGCTGGACAGCACGCGTGGCATGATCGGAGAGGAGGCACTGTCCCAAATGAAGGACGGTGTGATCCTGCTGAATTTTGCCCGGGATGCACTGGTGGACGATGATGCATTGGAAAAGGCTTTACAGTCCGGCAAGGTCAAGCGGTATATTACTGATTTCCCCAATGATAAGACGGCATCCCTGAAAGGCGTTGGGGCCATTCCCCATTTGGGTGCTTCTACGGAGGAAGCGGAAGATAACTGTGCCAAGATGGCTGTGCGTCAGGTTATGAATTACCTGGAAAATGGCAACATCCAAAATTCCGTGAATTTCCCCAATTGCGATATGGGCAGATGCACCAAACCGGCTCGTCTGCTGATCCTCCATAAAAATATTCCTAACAGCTTAGGTCAATTTACCTCTGCTGTGGCAAAGGAGAATGTGAACATCTCCGATATGTTGAACCGAAGCAAGGGAGAGTATGCCTGCACCATGCTGGATCTGGATTCGGTTGTGTCCTCCCTTGTGGTGGATGCCATTAAAGCGGTTGATGGTGTATTGCGTGTGCGTATGATCCAGCCATAACCGGTTGCGGATAGAAAGCGTTAATTTTCCTATAAAGAGAAAGGGGAACCCAGGATGTATCAGGCAGGACAACAGGTGGTCTACGGAATCCATGGTGTTTGTACCATTCGAGAAATCGAAACAAAAATCGTGGATCGCAAGAAGATACCCTATTATGTGTTGGAACCTGCGGCACAGCTCGGTGCCCGTTTCTATGTGCCTACGGAAAAGCCGGAGGCAGTTGGGAAAATCAGTCCGGTCATGAGCAAGGATGAGATTCAAAGCCTTTTTTCCCATTGTCCCATTCCTGAAGGAATTTGGGTGGAAGAAGAAAACCAGCGAAAACAGAAATTCAGAGATCTGATCGGCAATGGCGATCGATCTGTTTTGGTGGCAATTGTCAAATCTCTGTACAATCACAAAGCCGTGCAGGCGGAAAAGGGAAAGAAGTTTCACTTGTGTGATGAAAACTTTTTGCGTGACGGAGAGCGGCTTCTCAGTTCGGAAGTTTCTGTTGCCTACGGGATTCCCATAGAGGAAGCCTTACGCTTTGTACGCAGTTGCTTGCAAAAATAGAAAATACCGCAAAGCTTTTTTGAAGGCTTTGCGGTATTTATTAGTTTTCGGTGAGAATTTGGGTGACCTTGGTTAAGGGGTAAGAAACAAGATTTTGGCTGCTCAGATTCTCGTGATACAGATGAACGGCGGTAATTTGAGGATTTTCATAGGTGGTGTAGTAATAGATGCATTTATCCGTGTTACAGCAGCAGGAATAGACGGTCTTCTCCAGTTTGTCACCCACTGTGACCGTACCTTCTGTCATGGAAACTGCGGAAAGAATGTGAAAGAACTGATTGACAGCACCGGCTTCTGTATCCGCAATGACACTGTGCATTTTGGTGAAAACAGCACGGACGAACCGGGAGGCAGAGGATAGATCACCGGGAAGGCCCATAGCACCCATGCCCCGGCTGTATGGCACCAGGGAAATATGGGGAGATAGCAGGTTGATGGGATCCCGGTTTGTCAGGTGCAGGTAGCTTGCCAAATTGTTTATGTGATAGTCAAAAGGTGGATTGTTGGTCAAAACACCTACGGGATTTTCGGTTATAATAAGTCCTTCTTTCAACGGTTCTACGGTCACACTTTTTGTCCGATCATTTATGATCCAGTGCAGGTCAGACAGAGGGAAATCCTGGGAAAAGGGGATTGCCGCAAGGTTTATTTTTTTAAGCCGTTTTACGGCATCGTTTACATCGGCACATTGGCCTAAAATAAAGGGGATCAGTTCAAAGGGGGAAATGTTGGTATGATGATTTACTACCTCCCGATAAAAGGCATTTCCGGCAAAATGCAGTCCTGCCATGGAAAGACCCATTTCGTTGGTTGCTTCATAGTACAGTGGGAAGTTTTGACTGATGGTTGCAGTGCCGATCATGGCGTAGTGCGATGTCAGAGAATCCGTCATCCGAAAATGAAAGGGGAAATTGCGGGGCGTGACGGCAACCGCTTCCCGTAAACAGTATTCTAAATCCAGATTTCTTCCGAAATAATGGTCATTGGCGGTAAAATCAATGGCAGTACACATAAAAACAGCTCCTTATTATGCTTATATTCAGTCTTGTGGGATTTTTCGTTGACTTTCCCATAGTATGCACATATAATTTTAAAAGAAATACTACATAGGAGTGAATGTAATGGAAAAATATATTTATGTCAAAGCAAAACTTCCCAAGCCTTATGTAGAAGGACACCCGGAATGGACAGAACTTTATTACAGAGCATGGGAATTGGCTTTTCAGAATGTGGAATATATCAGTAAGCCCGGTTGGAAACCGCAGATGACTTGTATGCCCGGTGTCAATACCATTTGGCAGTGGGATTCCTGCCTCATGGTGTTCATTACCAACTATGCAAATGGCACCATTTCTGCACTCAATAACCTGGATAACCTTTATCGCCTTCGCCGGGAAGAAGATGGCTATATGAGCATGGCGTACCGGATCAATACGGAACTGCCTGCTTGGCCTGGACGGATCAATCCGCCCCTGATGGCATGGGCAGAGTGGGAGTCTTATCAGGTTACCGGAAATATGGAAAGACTCCAAACCATATTGCCTGCTTTGGAGGGCAATTATCAGTTTATCGAGAATAACCGTCGCCGGGTATCCGGACTTTACTGGTTTGAAGATCCCGGTTCTTCCGGTATGGATAATGCCCCTCGCGGACCCTATGCTTGCCCTGAGTTAGACGGCAGTGGTATTTGCCATGTGGATCTTGCTTGCCAGCAATCCCTTTCCGCAAAGTGTATGGCGAAGATGTTTGCGGCGTTGGGTCAGGAGGAAAAAGCAGAGTTTTACCGCAGTGAGCAGGTGCGTATCAATGAACTGATCAACCGGTTCCATTGGAGCGAGAAAGCCGGTTTCTACTTCGATTTCTTCGGCAGAAGCAGCGTGGATACCAAGGTGAAGTTTATCAACAGTAAAACAGCCGCGGCATTTTGGACGATCTTGTGTGGAGCGGCAGAAGGTCGTCGTTTGGAGCGTATGTTGGAGCATATATTTGATCCTAATGAGTTTTACGGAAAAG
>JAZRRA010000041.1:0-14113 GCA_045650305.1 Faecousia sp. | reverse complement strand
CCCTCCCGGCAATTTTACCGCTGTAAAATTGCGATTGCCGCAGGCAATAACATGATATTTTCTTATGAAAATCCGTAAAATGCAAACATTTTCCGGTGGGAGGGTCAAGACCCTCCCCTACGATGTGGTATATTATAATCGTAAGATAAACACAAATTTAGCGGACGAAATAGGGACGGAAGGACGCGAAGGAACCGCTTCGGACACGATACCAGAAAACGGCAATCGCACCTACGATCAAAAATGTCTTTACAATCACTTGTTCCTTTTCCTCCAGCCGTTTGATAACATTAGGGAACAGCGGAATGGCAAAATAGAAGAAATAATAGCTAAGCCGCTCCAAAATCTGCTGCGAGAAGAAACGCCCCAAATAGCAGGCAAATCCCAACACAAGGCCGTAAAATTGGCATCGAGTGTCCTTATCCTGCAAGGATTCGTGCAGAAACAGCGTTAGTAAAATTGCTACAAAGTAAATGGCTATAACCGTAAAGCCACCGCCGTCTGCTTCCAAACCAACCTCATAGTCCTCACCGGCAAAAGCATTAAAGGTTTCAACAATCCAGTCCATGGCGAGGATAAAGACCACCATACCGCAGAAATACCAGAAGGTATTGGCTTTACTGGTTTTGATGATCGGCAGGAAATACACCGGAAAATAACAGATCGCAGTCTTATGAAATTGCATTGCCAGCAGGGTCACCAGTACAAACGGTATCAGCTTCCGTTTTTTTGCCATGGAATAGCCCCAAAGACACACCGCCATACCCATAGCCTGACGAATACCGTTCATATTAAAGGTAAACAGACCCAGGCAGACATAGAGCAGCAAAGCTGTGGGTACATCTTCCGTATTGTCCCGAATAAAGTGGCAAACTGAGTATGTGATAAAAATTGCCGAAGCAACCAGCATCATCTGTGGATCTGTGAACACACGGCTTAAAAGCCACATAAAAAGATAAAATCCGGTTTCCGAGAAGATAAAATCCTTATCTGCCAAATGCAAATTATAATAATCCATAAAATTATCATAATTTGTGATGCCCTTATAAAAGGACATATACATATAGGTATCGGTACTGCCGGTATATTGGGTACGCAAGCCCATCATCAGTGCCACAACAGAACCGGCAATGATGACATAAGATTTGTAATTGTGCCGTTTCAGTCCGGTTCGCTCATCGGCAAAGCCCAAAACCAGCACAAAAACCGCAAGGGAAAGCAAATAAATCATTGGGCACCTCTAAAAACTTTTTCGGTGGAGTAGGCAGATACAACATCCGCCTTATGTTATCGAATTGCGTGATAAACGCGTTTTAAAATCTTCTTTACATCATTTTTCAGCCGCATGGTCATACTGCGAAGCCCGTTGACCCTAAGGCCATGCTCACGCAACCACTGGCGAATCTTTTTTACGGCAGGCTTTCTTGTGGCATAGGCAAAATAGTAAAGTTCCTGCATATAAGTACCGGGCTTATCCTGCAAAAACAGGAACAAGTCCTCAACCGTCTGCTCTGCCTCGGTTTTATGCAGAGCCTTCTGCTTCACGGTAACCTGACCACCATGGACACGGTTGCTGACCAGCACCTGATCGTCCAGCAAAACCCTTGCCCCGGATGCCGCCATTTTCAGCCACAAATTCCAGTCCAGCACGAACCGCATGGATTCGTCAAAATAAAGGCCCTGATCAAACAGCTTTTTGGGAATCAGCAGGCCACAACCGTTGACACACTTGCAAAACAGCAGATAGCGAAAAAAGCCCAGGCTGTCCAATTTTTTGTTTTCTCCCACAGAAGGGTGCATCAGGGGATTTCCCTCTCCGTCGATGAGGCCGCCCCGGTTGCTGATGATGGTTTTCTCCGGGTCTACCCCTTCTCTATGGAGCAGTGCCACCTGATGGGACAATTTATTGGGCTCATACAGATCATCATGGGAAAGCCAGGAGATATACTGACCCTTTGCTTCCCGAACACCGTAATTCAGTGCAGAGGCACAGCCTCCGTTTGGCTTTTCCAGATAACGAATCTGATCGGCATACTTTCTGCAGATCTCCCGTCCTGCCCCCTCGTCGGTGGAACCGTCGTTGACAACCAGGATCTCTACATTTTCATAATCTTGAGCCAATGCACATTTCAGGGCTTCTTCCACATAATTTGCACCGTTATACAACGGAATGACAACGGAAATCAAAGGTTTCATCGTATTAACCCCTTCGTTGAATGAATCGAATGACTTTCGTCATGAGAAATACCGGCAAAGTAAGTCCGGTTTTAACCAGCAGATAATACACCTTCCACTTGGCAGGTAACAGCCCCGGCTGTAAGTATTGATACGCCTGACGGTGCAGGGGACTTTTCAGCACTTGTTTCATTTCTTTGTACTGTTTACGGAAGGACTGGTTGCTCTTTAACGCATTCAGGCAAATTTCCATGGTGCTGAAAATCACCCGGTTATAAAAGGCAGCCTGGAATTTCTCCGTATTTTCCGCCTGAGCAATTTCCTTCAGCATACCGAAAAGAACAAGCTGTCTTTCCAGGAAATTTTCCCGGTATCGGGCAGTAGCCGCACCGGAAGCGAATTTCCGATAGTGATAATAGGGCTTATCCACATATAAGAACCTATCAGCCTTTTGCAAAAAGCGGATATTAAATAAGCCGTCAGAGAAGGTTGCGATTTCGTGGATATTAAAAAATTCCAATTGATTTTCATCCATGATGGACTTTTTATAAAGGCAAAAACAAGCAGATGCCAGAAAATTCATATTTTCCGGATGGGCAAGCTCACTGCCCACCAGTCCCATTGTCTGACGGCAGATCTCCTTGCAAGCATCCCCTTCGCACAATGTTTCCGGCAAAAAGGTATTTTTCTTAAAGGCAGAATGGTCAGGAAATTCTCGAACATAGGAAAATCGGATCACATCCGGGTCACTTTCCTGAATTTTTGCCACCAGTTCCGAAAAGGTTTCCTTATCCAGCCAATCGTCCGGATCCAGGAACATAATGTACTGACCGGTAGCCTCCCGGATTCCCAAATTCCGGCCGGTATGGGTGCCACCGTTTTCCTTGTGGATCACACGGATCCGACTATCGCCGCCGGCCAGCTCATCGCACAATGCCCCCGTACCGTCGGTAGAGCCGTCATCCACAATGAGAATTTCCAAATTCTCATAGGTTTGGCTTATCAAAGAGTCGATACACTGGGATATGTAGGGCTTTACATTATAAGTAGGCAGCACAATGCTGATGCGAATCTTATTCATGCTTCATAAGCTCCAAATAGTAATTTCTCATACAGTTCAGGGATTCTTCCAAGGTGAATTTCTGGGCAATTTCTTTGCAGTTTTCCCCGAATTTTTCCCGAAGTTCCCCGTCAGACAGCAATTTATCAATGCCCTGGGCAAAACCCTGGCTGTCGGCAGGATCATATTGATAGCCGGTAACATTGGGGATGGAATAATCGTTGATGCCGTGGCGGTTAGAGGAGATCAAAGGCAAGCCGCATGACATGGCCTCAATCGCCGCCATGCCCAATCCCTCTCTACGGGAGGGCAATACGAAAATATCCGCCTGATGTAACAGTACCGGAACATCCCGTCGGTAGCCCAGGAAATGCACCCGGTCACCTACCTGCAGACTTCTGGCATAGTCCTGCAATTCCTGCAACAGCGGACCGTTACCGGCAATACAGTAGTGTGCATTTTTGTTTTTCAGCATGGAAAGGGCAGTGATCACCGTCTTGTGGTTCTTATTTTCGTTCAGTTCACCCACAGAAAGTATGATGGGTGTTTCGGGGTCAAGATGCAATTCTCCCCGCAGGTCACCGGCAGCCACCTGCTGGAACTGGCTCAAATTCACGCCGATTCCCGGAATGACGCGAACCAGTTTGGTATGGAATTTTTCCTGCACCAAAGCATAGTCCATCCGGTTGATCAGCACCATCATATCTGCAAAACGGGAAAAAAACTTCTCGATGGGATACCAAATCAGCCAGCCGGAACGGGGGCCTCCTTTGAAAAAGTGGAGACCGTGGGCTTCGTATAAAACCTTAATTTCCCCCTGCTTCCGCAGTTTGCGGCAGGCAAGACGGGTCAAAATACCGGCCACCGGGGTATTACAATGGACAACATCGTAATTTCCTTCCCTGATCAGTTTTTTCAGTTGCTGATATGCCGGAAAGATCTGCAAGCTGAAGGGGCTTCTGCAAAATGCCACCTCATGAATGGCATCCGGCTCCGTCAGGGTGAGATTTTTCTTTTCATGGAGATTATTTTTCGCGGCAACATCCACCTGATGCCCCATTTCCTGCAGCATGCGGATCACCGGCTTGTGAAACTGGGCAATATGACTTTGTACCGTTGCGGTGAGCAAAATTTTCGCCATGACAATTCCTCCGAATATGACGGGATTTTTGGCATTTTCCGCCTTTTTCTTATAAAACCCCATAATAACCCATAGTGATACTCATATAGTATAATACAAAACTTTCAAACTGTCAACACACCCCGTGCACCACACCTTGGCCGGATCACATTATTCTTGACATTCCTTATATCTTGTGATATAAAATATATGTTATGAGGGAGTAGCAAGCGCCTCCATGCGTAGCAAGTCAACATCCTGACCGCAAGGTCTGGCTTGCTTCAAATTGCCAGACTCATGTACGCAAGAAGCCGTACATGGAGTCGTGATATTGTTTCGACACCGGGTACGGCATCGCCGCACCCGGTTTTTTCATATTTATTGCAAATATGGGAAAGCTAACTAAAAAACGGAAAAGGAGTATGCCCCATGAAACAATGCTACACCCGCTCTGTGGAAGATGTTTTATCGCATCTGGGCGTTACCGCAAACGGCCTTAGCTCCGCAGAAGCAAAGAAACGACAGGACCAATACGGACCTAACAAGCTGAAAGAGGGCGAAAAACCCACACTGTTGCAGCGTTTTCTTGCACAGCTAAAAGACCCCATGCTGATCATCCTGATGATTGCCGCACTGGTCTCCGCAGCCACCACCGTGATCGACTTTCTCCAGTTGCCCCAGCCTCGTGATGTGGGTCACCTGACGGAAGGTCTGGTAGAAGTGGGTATCATCGTCGTGGTAGTCCTGCTCAACGCCATTTTGGGTGTGGTGCAAGAAAGCAAAGCCGAAGCAGCGATTGAAGCCTTGCAGACCATGACCGCTGCCACTTGTAAGGTGATCCGGGACGGCAAACTAATGGTGCTTCGTTCCGATGAACTGGTACCCGGTGATGTGGTGGTATTGGAAGCCGGCGATGCTGTGCCTGCCGACGGTCGTATCATTGAAAACGCCAGTATGAAAATCGAAGAGGCTGCACTGACCGGAGAATCCGTCCCCGTCAACAAGCTCATTGACGCACTGAATCTCACCGCCGGTCAAAACGAAGTGCCTCTGGGTGACCGTAAAAATATGTGTTACATGGGTTCTACCGTGGTTTACGGACGGGGCAAAGCCGTCATCACCGCCACCGGTATGGACACCGAAATGGGCAAGATTGCCGGTGCTTTGGCACAAACTCAAAATGAAGAAACCCCTTTACAAAAGCGACTGGATCAATTGGGCAAAACCCTCTCTTATATTGTATTGGGTATTTGCGTATTCATTTTCGCCTTCAATCTGCTGATGAAGGGCGACTTCTCCCTCAACGGCATTTTAGGCACTTTTATGGTTGCTGTTTCCCTGGCGGTTGCCGCCATTCCCGAAGGTCTGGCCACCGTTGTAACCGTGGTACTTTCCATCGGTGTTACCAAAATGTCCAAGCGAAATGCCGTCATTCGTCGGCTGACAGCTGTGGAAACCTTAGGTTGTACCCAAGTCATCTGCTCGGATAAAACCGGCACTTTGACCCAAAACAAAATGACCGTTGTGGATCACATGGGTGAAACGGAATCCCTGGCCACCGCCATGGCACTTTGCTCCGACGCCAACCTAAACAGCGAAAACCAGGCAGAAGGTGAACCCACCGAATGTGCATTGGTAAACTTTGCCTACTCCGTCGGTCTGCACAAGGCACAGTTGGAGGAAAAATATCCCCGTGTGGACGAAGCCCCCTTTGATTCCGGACGGAAAATGATGTCCACGGTTCATGATTTGGGCGGCAGCTTTATCCAGTATACCAAAGGCGGCCCCGATGTGGTGCTTGCCAAGTGTGCTTACTATTATGAAAACGGCGATATAAAACCCATGACCGACGAAAAGCGGCAGGAAATCATGGCTACCAACAAAGCCATGGCAGACAAAGCCCTTCGTGTGCTGGCCGCCGCCAAGCGGATCTGGGCAGAAAAGCCCGGGGATAACACCCCTGAATATTTGGAGCAGGATCTGGTATTTTTGGGTTTGACGGGTATGATCGACCCGGTGCGTCCCGAAGTTAAAGCCGCCATCGAGGAATGTCGCTCCGCCGGCATCCGGGCTGTGATGATCACCGGTGACCACAAGGACACCGCCGTGGCCATTGCCAAAGAGCTGGGCATCATCACCGACGCCTCTCAGGCCATCACCGGTGCAGAACTGGACGCCATTTCCGATGAAGAGATCTGCGAATTTGTAAAGAATTACGGTGTATACGCCCGTGTACAGCCGGAGCATAAAGTCCGCATTGTCAACGCATGGAAGGCAAACGGCTATATCTGTGCCATGACCGGTGACGGTGTCAACGATGCTCCCTCCATTAAATCTGCGGATATTGGTGTGGGTATGGGCATCACCGGTACGGATGTCACCAAAAATGTAGCGGATATGGTTTTGGCAGACGACAACTTTGCCACCATTGTTTCCGCTGTGGGTGAAGGCCGCCGTATTTACGACAACATCCGCAAGGCCATCCAATTTTTGCTTGCTTCCAATATGAGCGAAGTATTGGGCGTATTCTTCGCCACCTTAATGGGCTTTGTACTCTTAAACCCCGTTCACCTGCTGTTTATCAATCTGGTCACCGACTGCTTCCCTGCCCTGGCTTTGGGTCTTGAGGAGGCTGAACCGGATACCATGCGTCGCCCTCCCAGAAATTCCAGCGACGGCATTTTCTCCGGTGGACTGGGCATCGATGTCATCTATCAGGGTATTCTGGTCACCGTGCTGACCTTGACTGCCTACCTGATCGGCAGCTCCTTCCAGTTTGGTGCAGACTTCTTTGCCGAGCTGCGTTCCTTCGGTGAATCCGGTCACGGCATGACTATGGCATTTTTGACCATGTCCATGTGCGAGATTTTCCATTCCTTCAACCTCCGTTCCCAGAGAAAGTCTGTATTCAGCCTGAAATCCCACAACAAGGTTCTTTGGGCCGCTATGCTGGGTTCTCTGCTGCTGACCACCGCCGTGTTGGAGATTCCCTTCCTGGCAAGTGCCTTTGGCTTCACCGTCATTGGCTGGGAGGAATACGCCATTTCCATCGGATTGGCTATTTTGGTGATTCCCATTGTGGAAACCGTTAAATTCTTCCAAAGAAAATTTGCCAAATAAAAAATACAGCCGCTGACCTTTCGGCTGCACTTGTGAAAAAAAGTAGACACCCACACTTTTGTGAGTGTCTACTTTCATTTTATAGGTGCATCGGAAAAATTCCGATGGCGGTTTTCCTATTAGTCCAGAGGAATGACATCCTTGGGATCACGCAGGACCCAACGGCCACTGGTGAAGTCAGGAATATCGACGGGCATACCGCCGTTGGCGATAGATGCCTCAGTCAGGCAGGTAATAACCATCCAGCTTGCGGCGTCATATACATCGATGGGCATTTCTTCACCGGAAAGTGCAGCACCGAAGAAAGCCTGCAATTCCAGGGTATCCATGCCGCCGTGACCGGCTTCGATCTGCTCTTTGGTAATGTTCTTCCAGATCTCGGGCATATTTTCTTCGTAAATTGCATCCGCATTGCCACGATAATTTGCCATGCCGACCTCATGGTTAAAGTCCATATCCTCCGTCAGCACCACGCTGTCAGGCACAGAGAAGATGCCCTTGGTACCGCTGACAGTAAACTCACGGCTATATGCTCTGGGAAGGCTGGTATCCAGTTTCAGGGAGATCAGCGTACCGTCGGCACACAGAATGTTGGTGCAGACCACATCGCCCTGGGCAAAATGCTTATCCTGCAAAAATTCATATTCTTCCTTGCCCTGCACATAGGCACTCAAGCCACGAGCCTTGGAAGCCATGGAAGAAAGCTTCACCATGCGGTTACCCCGGTTGATATTCAACAGTTTGGCGATAGGTCCCAAATTGTGGGTAGGATAGTTATCGCAGTTACGAGCCAAATAGTTACGCAGACGGTAATGACGGATCTTCACACCGCTGCAGATCTCCCAACGCAGGTCATGGCAATAGGATGCGTGAGCATAGCAGATCTCACCCAGCTTGCCCTGACGAGCCATACGGGTTGCAACCAATTCGTCCTTGCCGTAACAGCAGTTTTCCAGGAACATGAAGGGCGTCTTGGTTTCTTCCCATGTACGAACCAGTGCCCAGCAATCTTCCACGCTGTAACCGCCGCCCACTTCCAGGCCGCAGATCTTACCCTGCTTCATAGCCTCGATAGCCAGAGGTACATGCGCTTCCCAGGAAGCGGAAATGATAACGGTATTGACATTGGGGTCACTGAGCAGGTCTTTGTGATGGGTGTATTTTGCAGGCTCTACGCCACGCTCTTCCAGGATCCGCTTTGCTTCATCCTCGGTTCTGTCTGCATATTCGTCACAGACGGCAACAATATCCACATCCTTGAAATTTCCCAGCACATTGGTAATGAGGCCTCTGCCACGCTGACCTAAGCCTAAAAATCCTAATTTGATCTTATCCATAATTCATTTCTCCTTTTTATGCAGTAGTACTGATACCGTACCAACTACCGTTTCCAACTACGCGACCATTCATCGAAGGTCTGAAGGGCAGACGGGTCTGCTCCAATTCCTCAATATGTTCCACCTTGCCGTCAGCATAAGCGATCAGCAATTTTGCAACCTGCTTCAAGCGGTAAATATGACCGCCCAGCATATTCTCATATTTTTCCCAACCGATATGACGGTTATAGGTCAGCCAATATGTATAATAGGCATCCCGGAACTGATCCATTTTCTCCATCACAAGGGGAATCTTGTCATTTGCGATGGCACGAAGGGCATCCTTATCACCGGCATCATAAGCCTTCTTGATCAGTTTGGGCAGATCTGCCTTTACTGCCAGGGTGTCACAAAGCACCTTCTCAAAGGCGAAAATATAGTTAAACATAGAATCGTGCTGTGCAAGAGCATCCAGCTTGACTGCATGGCTTGCATAAGTGGCGGCGGCATCTTCCGGAATATGGGCATCCATAATGCCCAGCAGCGGATCTTCTGCCAGGATGTAGAAGCAGGGGTTATTGCCCTCTGCCATACCGGTAGCCTCGGTTTTTGCTTCGATCTTATTGGGCAGATCCAGCACACACAGTTCATCGTAGGTATAGCCAAAGAGGAACTTTGCGTGGTCGTTAAAGTCATAACCGCTGTTTTCGCCACAGTTTTCGATATAGTGATAATAACCACCCAACTGTGCCAAAGAGCTACTCTTGCCGCCCCACCATGTGATCATCAGATCGTCGATACCGCAGGCCTTACAGCCGGCTTTTGCCGTTTCTACAAGCTGTGCGGTAATATCATTTTCCGGTGCAAAGGAGGTATAGCCATGCACCATGCTGGCAAAGGAAACATGGGGAGAAAGCTGACGAATGTAGGAAACAAAGCGGCAGAAATCATCCACATCCTGAATCACATAGTTCCAGAAGATCAGCCGCACTTCCGGGAAGTTTTCGGTGATCTCCTTCTTAAAGTCTTTAAACAGCCAAACGGGAGGATTGATATAGCCCTTGAAATTGATCTCAAAGAGGTTATCATACCAGATGGCCAGATCGGTAAAGCCTACCTTCTTGGCAATATCCAACACTCTACGGAGGTGACGGACATAGAGCATAGAAGGATCCGGCAATGTATCGTCCACAAACCAGTGGTAGCGACCCTTGCCCATGAAATAGGCCTCATCCATACCTAAATTGATACGGTTGGTGGTATAGCAGGCACGAAGGCTGCGGAGCATCCGCTCGATCAGCTCGTATGTACGCTCATAATCTACCAGCAAAGTACCGGCAATATCGGAAACCTCACCGTAGGCACCCCATTTAAAAAGGTCTGCCATGTGACCCAAAGTCTGAATACAAGGAACCAGCTCCACGAACATCTTATCACCAAACTGTGCCAATTCCTTAAGTTCTGCCTGGGAGAAACGACCCTTCATGTAGCCAAAATAAGGCTCTTCCGGAATCTCATAGCTGATCTCGGTATAAAGTTCCAGATAGTCATAACCCATCAGTGCATGCTGGATCAGCAAATCCTTCACACCCTTGACGCTCATCACATGAGAAGAGGTGTTCTGCATAGTACCATACCGATTAAACTGGTTGCTCACGGAAATCTCACGATCCTCGCCGTCCACATACTGAACAGCCAGGGAAAATGCACGGAAGAACAAACAATCCTTACCGTAGGTAACTTTTGCCTTTTGTCCACAAATAGAAATTGCGATGCCTTCACCGGCAAGAGAACAGTCGATCTCGTAGCCATCATCGGCTAAACCAAAGCCCAACTGTGCTTGGATTTCTGCCATACCGGGCAGGAATTTTTCTTCGCCTATGTAGTGAATTTTTTTCATGATCTGACACCTCATTTTAAATGACTGCCTATGGTTCGTCATTATATGGTTATAAACAATTAAACTCCATCCTTGCCCATTTGTCAAGGATGGAGTTGTGTATTTTTCATAACATTTTCTACTATTTTTTTATCTTTTTCTATCTGTTGTTGCAAGCAGGCCAAATCCGGAAATTTATATTCCCCACGAAGAAAGGAAAAGAAGAAAACTTGAAGATTTTTGCCGTACAAATCGCCGTCAAAATCTATTAGGTGACATTCCACATTCACGCCTTCTCCGTTGACTGTGGGGCGAGTACCGATATTGGCAACCGCCGTATATACCTGCCCCTCCACCACTGCTTTGCAGGCATAGACACCGCAAGGCAATTTCAAAAGATTTTCAGGATAGGCAAGATTGGCCGTGGGAAATCCTATGGTTCTGCCAATTTGCTTGCCGCAGGTCACCACGCCACTGAGTACATGGGGATGTCCCAAAAAGGCATTGGCCTTTTCTAAATTCCCGGTTTCCAGCATGGTGCGGATAAACGTGGAAGAGATCCGAACTCCCTCCTTCTCCTGCTGGGGTACAATGGCACACCGCAATCCATGTTCATCACAAAAGCTCTGTATACTTTGGGCATTGCCCATACCGCCTTTGCCGAACCGAAAGTCACTACCGCAGACAAAGCCTGCACCCCCATGCTCTCTTACCAGCATTTGGCAAAAATCCTGCCAGGGCATAGCCATCAATTCCTCCGTAAAGGACAGTTCCAGCACGGTATCCACTTTGGCAAGCAAAAGGGTTTTGCGATCTTCATTTGTATTGATAAGCCCCGGTGTACCGCCGGACAAAAGCTTTTGGGGGTGGACGGTAAATGTCACCGCACCGCAGGCAAAGTCCTCCCCTGCCAATTCCCGGCAGGCAGACAGAAGTGCCTGATGTCCCAGATGCACCCCATCGAAATACCCTAAGGCATACACAATTTTCTCTTTTTTCATAGTTAAACACTACCTATAAAAATGGGAAATAGCATAGTTGCCACAAACTCTAAACTTCAAAAAAGCTTTTTACGGTGGACATGACGCCCTCTTTTACCTGCGCCAGCATGAGAAATTCTCCCGAAAGGCTGTACGCCCGATACGATCCTTCTGCCATCGCAACAGAAAAGCTGTTGCCGTTGCGACACCGTTTTTCCTGATTGGGGGTGAGGATCACCTTTTCGTATTGAGAAAACAGAGAATCTACGGGTGCAAGATAGCCTTCCACATTCTCCGCTGCCACCAATTCTTCCATGGTTACCGCATTTTCAAGGCAATAGCTGCCAGCCTGCACACGGCGAAGCTCTGCCATACAACCGCCGCAGCCCAACGCCTGCCCTATATCTTTACACAAAGTACGGATATACGTACCCTTGGAACAATGCACCAGCAATCTGGCATTTATCCCATCAAAGGACAGACATTCCAGCTGAAAGATGGTAATGGTACGGCTTTTCCGCTCCACCTCTACCCCTTTTCGGGCCAGATCATAGAGTTTTTGTCCATTCACCTTCAGGGCGGAGTACATAGGCGGAATTTGCTGAATTTCACCACGAAAATCCTGAAGCACCTGCAAAAGATCTGCTTCCGTAACCGAAACCGCTTTTTCTTCCAGCACCGTTCCGGTAATATCTTCTGTGTCCGTGGTAATACCCAGCCGCAAAACCGCCTCATAGGTTTTATCTGCGTGTTCAAAGAACTCCACGCCACGGGTAGCCCGTCCCACAAATACCGGCAAAACACCGGTGGCCATCGGGTCTAATGTGCCGCCATGACCGATACGACGGGTTTGAAACACGCCACGAAGTTTACTCACCACATCCTGACTTGTCCAGCCCTGGGGTTTATCTACAATCACGATTCCGTTCATGCTTCTTCGCCAGTGCTTCCGGTGTCCAGAGAGTTAATGAGCTTCATCATCTTAGCACCGTAGGTGATGGAGTCATCCAATGCCCACACCAGCTCCGGAGTATAACGAAGCTGCAAAGCACTGCCCAACTCCCGACGAAGATACCCGGATGCGGACTTTAGGCCCTTCAGGGCATCGTTTGCCTTATTTTCTTCCAAAAAACTCACATAGATCTTGGCATAACGCAGATCCGGAGTCGCCTCCACATGGGTAATGGAGATCATGGTATTTTGCACTCTGGGATCTTTTAGATTGCGGATAGCAGAAGATAATTCCTTCTGAATTTCCTCATTGATCCGACCGATTCGATTGGATGCCATACTAAGCACTCCTTATAAAAGTAATTGAGATTTTTTGCTTTTCTTCATAAAATAGCACACCGTAGGGGAGGGTCTTGACCCTCCCGTCGGAAATTATTTGCAAAATCTATAAATTCTAAATGCACAAATATATTGCCTACGGCAATTGTGATTTTACTATGGTAAAACCACCGGGAGGGTCAAGACCCTCCCCTACTGTAAGGACTTGTTTAAGAGATAATCGGAAATATACAAAATACCGGCCTGCCGCTTTAGCGGCGGCCGGTATTTTTGAAATTATCTCTTGATCTCCTGCATCTGGAAGCACTCGAACACGTCGCCTTCCTTGATGTCATTAAACTTCAGGATGCTCATACCGCACTCATAGCCGGCAGTGACTTCCTTGGCAGCATCCTTAAACCGCTGCAAAGAGCCAACCTCACCCTGATGGATAACGATATTGTCACGCAGGACACGAACCTGGGCATCACGGCTGACCTTGCCGTCCTTGACCATACAGCCGGCAATCGTACCCACAGCGGAGACCTTATAGGTCATACGCACTTCCGCATGGCCGATAATGACTTCCTCAAACTTGGGATCCAGCATGCCCTTCATGGCAGACTCGATCTCATCGATTGCATCATAGATCACGCGATAGAACCGCATATCCACGCCGCTACGCTGACCGCTGGCCTGAGCAGCAGCATCGGGACGGACATTGAAACCTACGATGATCGCACCGGCAGTGGAAGCCAGCAGAATATCGGATTCGTTGATCGCACCCACACCGGTGTGGATAACCTTCACACGAACTTCCTCATTGGAGATCTTCTCCAGGCTTGCCTTCACAGCTTCGGCAGAACCCTGGACGTCAGCCTTGACGATCAGGGGCAATTCCTTCATTTCACCCTCTTGCATCTTAGCAAAGAGGTTATCCAGGGTCACCTTGGTCATGGCATTGGCAGCGGCATCCTTAGCGGCCTGCTTACGCTGCTCCACCAGTTCACGAGCCATGCGCTCGTCGGTAACCGCATTGAACTCGTCGCCGGGTGCGGGCACTTCTGCCAGACCGGTAATCTCCACGGGCACAGAAGGACCGGCAGTTTTGACGGTGCGACCCTTGTCGTTGGTCATCACACGGACACGGCCTACGGCAGTGCCGGCAATCACGATATCGCCCTGATTCAGCGT
>JAZRRA010000040.1:0-5251 GCA_045650305.1 Faecousia sp. | reverse complement strand
CATTAGTCAATGACTGTTGCATATTTTGCCCAATAACGGTATAATGAACGCAAAATAAGGATAAAACATTATGGTACAGGCAGGTAAACTATGCTCACAAAAGATGAATTTCATTCACTGTTATCAAAAGGCCCTCTCCTTTTAGACGGTGCAACCGGCTCCAATCTGCAAAAAATGGGGATGCCCCGGGGATGCTGTACGGAATGTTGGATTCTGGAACATCCCGATGCCCTTTTGCAATTGCAACGGCAATATGTGAAAGCCGGCAGTCAGATCATCTACGCACCTACCTTTCAGGCGCAGCCTATTGCACTGGAAAAGCAAGGTCTTGCAGACCAGACGGAGATCATCAACGAAAAGCTGGTCAAGCTAAGCCGTCAGGCCGCAGGAAATGCACTTGTTGCCGGAAATCTTACCACCCTTGCCACTTTTACAGACAGTTTTGATGAGGCATTTTTCGATTTGCTTGTGGAAAATTATCGGCGGCAGATCAAGGGACTTTTGGCAGGCGGTGCTGATCTTCTCGCAGCAGAAACCCTTATGTACCCCACAGAAGCTGAGGCCATTATGACCGCCGCGGAATTGGAGGGTGCTGCCACCGTCATGTATACCTTCACCATGCAGACCGACGGCAGTCTGTTTTCCGGGCGAGATGCCGCCCCCATCCTGCAATATTTGGAAGAGGCCGGTGCTGCCGCTGTCGGTTTTAACTGCGTAGCAGCAGATGATATGCTCCCCGGTCTTGTCAGCAGACTGCGACGGTTTGTAAAAGGTCCGCTGGTTTCCAAACCAAATGCCGGAACGCCCACCATCGGCTCAGACGGACATGCCCACTACCCCATGTCCCCCCAAGAATTTGCCGGCATCCAAAAGGCTTGTCACCAAATGGGTGCCACCATTTTAGGTGGCTGTTGCGGCACTTCTCCCCTATTCATTCAATCCATATCCGGTGCATAACTGCACCGGATCAGAGTGTCAAAGAACCACCAAACCGGCAAAAACAGATTGTCAGTTTGATGGTTCTTATTTTTTGCAATATTCATAACAGCTTTACCTATATGAATATTCAAAAGCAGGAAATCCTTACACTACAAGGTTTTTTGCCTTCCTTCACAACTCTCCCCTCTCGAGTATCTATATACACTTCGGAGTCGAGTTGCTCGTCTTTGGTGCTTCTTTGACCTCTGCAGTCTGTCAAAAAATATTTTTTTGACAGACTGATCCGGTGCGTAACAGCACCGGATATTTACATTTTATGCACTTTTTTGTTGATTTAAGTCGGATCTTCTGCTATAATTTTTTCGTTATGAAAAATAAAACTACGATTTATGTCAGCAAGAAAAATTTGCTGACATGGCTGATGGTGCTTTGCATGATCGGTTCGGTAGTGACCCGCATTCTCTTTGTCGGTGGGAAAGGCACCGAACTGTGGAGTCAAATCTTATTACCGATCGCCGCCGCTCTGCTTTACGCACTCATCACCGTTTTAAACGGAAAAGAGCGTTTCTATAAAACAGCAATCCCCGTCTTTATGATGATGCTTTATTTCTTCTTCGTGTTTGAAGCTGTGGATTTTAAACTCTACGACAAGATGATCACTTTGATGTATGCCCTTTTGCTCATCGCTGTCGTGGTATTTTACAAGCAGCTTACCAGCGAGAAGATTCGCCTTCTTCCCTTGCTGATCCCCATTTTGCTGTTCCCTATCGTTGCCATTATATATCTCCATCGCAAAGATATTTTCAGCGGAAACTATATGGCATTTTTAACCGGTCAGTCGGCCAGTGCCGATCTCGGTTACTATCGGGCAGGCTGTGCGGATCTTTTGATGCTTTTCGGCGTGATCTGCTGTATCTTAGCTGCCAAGCCCCATCCCATGGGCGAATATCATCCCACCTGGGGTGACCGCACCGACGGACGGCGTATTCGCACGGAACCTCCCATGAATCAGGTATCTCCCTATATCATGGTGACCCGTAATACCTCCACAAACTACTTTACAGAGGCCTTTGAGATCACCCATGTGGAGCGGTATATCCGGCAAAAACGCCGGGAAGGTTTGACGAATTTCGGTCTCACCCATGTGCTTTTGGCCAGCTATTGCCGTGCTGTTGCCAAATACCCCAAACTGAATCGTTTTATCGGTGGTCAGAAGATCTATTCCCGTGGAAATGACATTCAATTTTGTATGACCATTAAAAAGGAAATGACTTCCGATTCCCCCGAAACCGTCATTAAGGTACATCTTTCCCCCTATGACACCGCCGAGGATATTTATAACAAGATCAACATAAAGGTGGAAGAAGTAAAAAATACACCTTTGGATTCTAACTTCGATGCAACTGCCCATGCCCTTATGCTGATCCCCGGTGTTTTCCTGAAATTTGTGGTCTGGCTGTTAAGGACTTTGGATTATTTCGGTCTTCTGCCCCGTTTCCTGCTGGAGGTCAGCCCCTTCCATGGCTCTGTATTCTTTACCTCCATGGGTTCTTTGGGTATCCCTCCCATTTACCACCATCTTTACGATTTCGGCAATCTGCCCCTCTTCGGCTCCTTCGGTTGCAAGCGAAGAGCATTGGAGATCCTGGAAGATGGTTCTGTTGTACAACGCAAATACTTAGACTGCAAGTTCACCATGGACGAACGGATCTGCGACGGTTTTTACTACGCCGCATTCTTCAAGCAGTTTAAGAGAATCATTTATCATCCTGAAGTTCTGGACAACCCTCCTGAAGAAGTTTTGTCCGATATTGACTAATATATGAAACAAACTATTTTATCTCATTTGCCAGGGGATCACCCCTGGCAAAGTCATATTTTCTGTTATGACACCATCCCCTCCACCAATGATCTTGCCAAAACAATGGCAAAAAACGGAGCCGCCCATGGTTCAGTAATCATTGCCAAAAGTCAAACCGCCGGACGGGGACGAATGGGGCGTTCTTTTCATGCACCAATGGGTCTGGGCATCTATTTTTCTTTGATCCTGCGTCCCAATTGTCGCCCCGAAGAACTTATGCATTTAACCTGCGCCACTGCCGTTGCTATGTGCAATGCCATTGAACGCTGTTCCGGTTACCGTCCCGGTGTTAAATGGATCAATGATCTGATCGGAAACAAGAAAAAAATCGGCGGTATTCTCACAGAGCTTTCCATCAACAGCAAAACAGGACTTGTTGACTGGGCAGTCATTGGTATTGGCATCAACTGTTTACACACCCGTGAGGATTTTCCCCCGGAACTGCATAAAATCGCCACTTCCCTGCTGGAAGTCACCGGCAAACAGATCTGCCCGGAACATTTGGCCGCCTATATGATCCTTGCCCTTTATGATATGCAGGAAAAGCTGCTGACCCAGCGCTGTGCCATCATGACACAATACCGCAAGGACTGTGTGACACTGCATCAGGATGTTCTTTTGATTTGTGGCGAGGAAACGCAAACCGGAAAAGCATTGGATGTGGACGAAGATGGCGGACTTGTGGTGGAATTTCCTGATGGCACTGTAAAAACCGTGCAATCCGGAGAGGCCAGCGTTCGAAATTTTTGCGGATATGTGTAATTTTCTATTGCTTTTTTCCCCTCAATTCGTTATACTATTATTGAACTAATATAAACGGAGGTAACCAAAATGAAAGTATTTACACTGATTATGAAGATTCTTGCCGCTCTGGCTGCCGTTGCCGGCGTCATCTATGTGATCGCAACCTACGGTGACAAGATCGTTGCTTGGGCAAAGAAGCTGCTGAAGAAGGGCGAATGCGAAGAGTGCGATTGCGAATGTGACTGCCAGTGCGATTGCGAAGCTGACTGCGAAGACTGCCCCTGCGAAGCTGACTGCGAAGACTGCCCCTGCTGTGCTACCTGCGAAGCAGAAGCTGCTGAAGAAGTTGCCGAAGAGGCTGCTGAAGATGCCGCTGAAGAAGCTACCGAAGAGGCTGATTTCGAAGGCTAATTTGCTGATATGCAAATAATTTGGAGGATTCCCATGGGGAATCCTCCATTTTCTATATTTTTCAGGATTTGCGAACAGAAAAATGATACTCTGTCTTACTGTAAAACTTTTCATCCTTTTTCAGGATCGGACTTGCCCACTGGGGCTTATTGATACAGTCGGGATAAAGCTGGGTTTCCAGGCAGAAACCGGCTCGCTTGTGATAGACAGATTTACCAACTACACCGGAAAGGAAGTTGCCGGAATAGAACTGCACACCGGGTCTGTCGGTATAGCAATCCATCTGGATACCGGTTTTGGGAGAATAAGCAACCGCAAAATGAGAATCGGTCAGGCAGAAATTATGGTCATAGCCGCCGGCAATGCCAAGCTGTGCATCCTCCATATCAACATCCTGCCCAATTGCCTTAGGCTGACGGAAATCAAAGGCTGTTCCTGCCACATTTCGCTCTTCACCGGTGGGAATCAAATTTTCATCCGTAGGCAAATAGCGGTCAGCCTGCAACTGCAAGACATTATCCATAATAGAGCCGTCGCTTTCACCATTCAGATTAAAATAGGCATGGTTTGTGGGGCTGAAAATGGTGGTAGCATCACTTTGTGCGAAATACTCAATGATCAGCTTACAATCCTTTACAGAATATTTCACTGTCAATGTCAGATGGCCGGGATAACCTTCATCCCCATCGGGACTGTCACAAGTCATGTAAAGGGCACCGTCCTCTTCCCGGACAGAAAAGTTCTTTTGATTAAAACCGGCATTACCACCGTGAAGATGCGCCTTACCGTTGTTATTCAGTGCAAGCTGGTACTGCTTTCCCTCCAGCGAGAATGTACCGTTACCGATTCTGTTGCCGATTCGGCCAATCACCGCACCCATATAGGAAGACTTATGTACCATATCGTCTGCGTTACAACAGCCCAACAGGACATCGGTCATAACGCCGTTTTGATCCGGTGTCTTTAAAGACAACAAAGTTGCACCCAGTGTGGAGATCACAACCTCAATTCCATCCAAAATCGTGTATTGATAAACATCTTCGCCACGATAATTTTCAGCAAATTCTTTTTTGATCATAGTTTCATCCATGCCCTTCCAATAAATTTTACATTTGCCGGAATCGAAAAATTCTTTACTCGATACCTTTCTTTATATTCTACCTTACATTACCCATTTGTCAATGGTATCTTTCATGAGCATCCTTTTTCACTGTCGCTTTCAGCGATATGATATACGGCCTTGCAGCAAGGGATTTATTTCATTGAAAAAGGCCTATGCTTTGATACAAAGCATAG
>JAZRRA010000039.1:0-12249 GCA_045650305.1 Faecousia sp. | reverse complement strand
CAGGTCGGGCATCTTGGTCTTAGCGATCTCGGTGATCTGAGCCTTGGTGATGGTGCCAACCTTGGTCTTGTTGGGAACGCCGGAGCCCTTCTCCAGACCGATTGCTTTCATAACCAGCAGGGGAGTCGGAGGGGTCTTGGTGATGAAGGTGAAGCTGCGGTCAGCATAAACGGTGATAACAACGGGAATCTTGTAGCCTTCCATGTTCTGGGTACGGGCGTTGAATTCCTTGATAAAAGCGGCGATGTTAACACCGTGCTGGCCCAGAGCGGGACCAACAGGGGGGGATGCGGTTGCCTTTGCGGCGTTGATCTGAAGCTTGATAATGCCAGTAACTTTCTGTGCCATAATAAGCACCTCCTGATTAAAATGTGGTAATATGCGTTTTTACGCATTTCTTGCGGGGCTTACGCCCCTCCCACGTTCCGACCGAAAAAAACGGTCCGATGCGTTTATTGGGATACGACTTCCACTTGATCGAGTTCGAACTCGACGGGAGTCTCGCGGCCAAACATAGAAACCACTACGCTGACAGCATTTTTGTCCACATCGATGGATTCCACAGTGCCGGTGAAAGAGGAAAGAGGACCGTCGATGATGCGTACACTGTCGCCAACAGCGTAGTTGACGATGATCTCACGCTTTTCGACGCCCATATCATAAACCTCATCCTCGGTCAGGGGAATGGGATCGCTGCCGGACGGGCCAACGAAACCGGCAACACCGCGGATATTGCGGATTACATGCCAAGTGTCGTCACTGTAAACCATCTTAATGAACACATAGCCGGGATACAGCTTGCGGTCATAGGTTTTGCTCTGGCCGGATTCGGTGATCTCGGTGACGGTCTCCATAGGAATGGAAACGGTCAGGATCTGATCCTGGAGCTGACGGCTTTGGACCGTCTTTTCAATGGTGGCCTTTACAGTGTTTTCATAAGCGGAAAAGGTATGGACAACATACCATTTTGCAGTTCCTGCCATAGTGCAGCACCTTAGCCCTTAAAGGCGTTCAGCAGCAGCTTGATGCCGCTTCCTGCAACAAAGTCGAACATCCAAATGAAAGCACCGACAACGACGATGGATGCCAGAACGATCAGGGTGTTCTTCAGAACTTGCTTGGGGGTGGGCCAAGTGACCTTCTTCAATTCGCTGCGAAGCTCACGGAAGTAGCGGGCGATCGCACCGAAGAAGCGCTTGAACCAATTAGCTTTTTTTGCTTCTGCCATCTTCTGCAGCCTCCTTACTTCGTCTCGTTGTGAACAGTGTGCTTTCTGCAGAATCTGCAGTACTTCTTCATCTCGAGACGATCAGGGTCATTCTTCTTGTTTTTCATGGTGTTGTAGTTTCTTTGCTTGCACTCGGAGCATCTCAAAGTGACTTTAACGCGCATAACGGCACCTCCTTAATATTGCCTCCCTGTATCACTTCGGCTATGAAAAATTTAGTAAGCGGTCAACTACAATTCCCGCTCCGAAGCTGAAAAAAGCGCACAAAAAAATAGCCCTTTTTCACAGGTAGATACATTCTACCATAGGGGGCATGAAAAAGTCAACAACTTTTTACCATAATTTTTCATAATTTTACTTTATTTTTTTAGTTTTTTGCATTACAATAATGCCAAATCGTTATGCAGGGATGGATGCGTACATCCACCCTTATCAATATACAAAGGAGATTTACTTATATGAGAATCATGGGTGTAGACTATGGCGATGCCAGAACCGGCGTAGCCGTTTCGGATCTGTTGTGCAGTATTGTGGGAAATACCACAGTGATCCACAGCCGGAATCCGGAAAAGACCATTGTGGAACTTTGCAATATGATCAAAGAACAAGGTGTTACGGAGATCGTTGTGGGACTGCCTAAGAATATGGATGGTACGGAAGGCAGCCGTGCCGAACTGTGCCGGGCGTTTGCGGACAGACTCCGAGAAGTGACCGGTTTACCGGTCAGTCATTGGGACGAGAGAAGAACCACCGTAGAGGCACATAATATTCTTTCACAACATAATTATCACGGTCAAAAAAGGAAAGATACCGTGGATGCGGTAGCCGCATCCCTGATCCTGGAAGGATACTTAGCCTTCCGTAAGAGGTAATGTAACGAAAAAAGGAGAAATAGGAAATTTGAAAAAGAAAATTATTTCAGTTATTCTTTCTGTTATTATGTCAATCTCATATATTCCGGCATCTGTTTGCTCGGCAGAAAATCGTGATATAGCGGTGGGAGATTATATCAGCTTGGGGCGTTATTACGATGAACCAATTATATGGCGCTGTGTAGCGATTGATGATAATGGTCCACTCATGCTGAGTGATAAAATTCTATGTTTCAAACCATTTGACGCAAAAGGAAATCATGGCAATTATCTCAGAGATAAGGAGGGAACCAATAATTGGAATAACTCTTGTTTGAGATACTGGCTTAATTCGGCAGAAATTGATTGGTTAAATCGGGCAGCAATTCCAAACGAACAGAGCTGTTTTAATGGCTATAATGCGTATTCTGATGAGAAAGGGTTTCTATGTTCCTTCAGCGACGAGGAATTGGCAATGATTAAAACAGTGACACAAAAGACATATATAAATGAAATAGACCGTGAGCAAGCAGATGGAGGAAATGGGGAATATGCACCACCTTTTGGGAAGTTTGCAACTGTATTAAACGATAAGGCACAAAATCATACTGGTAAAATGTATCAAGATACCACAGATAAAATCTTTTTGTTGGATATAACACAGGTGCAAGAGGTTTACAAAAATTTGGGTGCAAAATACTTGCTTGCTGATGCAACAGAAACTGCTAAGAACAACGACACAAGCGAAGAGAATTTTGATGCAGAGTGTTATCATTACTGGTTAAGAAGTCCGGGCACATCTGGAATGAGTTATGAATGTGTTTTGGTAGTAGCACCTGATGAGCAAATCACACATATGAGTGCATTTTCGGTTTTGAATGCGACTGAGTATCATAGTGTTGGTGTGCGTCCAGCGTTTTATTTGAATTTAGAAAACTGGGATGGGGATGTGATGAAACATGGGGAGACCTATGCGGAGACACATGGATGGTGCTTATTGAATAATAGCAAATCTTTTGGATTTGATACGAATGATACATTAACCATGTTAAAATATTTGACTGAACACTATAATGGTATTACAAATCTTGCATCGGAGCTTTTAAATACAATACCGGTGGTGAATGGTCAATGTTATGGTATGTCATTGTTATCCCTTGCACAGTATTACGGTCATATTGATTTATCCGATTATTTTAATAACCCGACAGGGAATTTATATGATTTTGGATATGATCACATATACAAAAACAGGGACGGGGAAGAGTGCTTTTCTGTCGCAGGAAATGATGATGTAAGTGAGTTAATTATAAACGCACAATATTCACAGTTTGCCTCACCATTGCTTTCTAAATATGAGATGTTCGTGGATGATTACGATTTCTCAGAGTTATTGACATTTTTCAATTCGGATGAGGCGAAACCAATAATGTTAACAATGAATTCCTCTAAAGGGAAACATGCAATGGTGTTAACACCTGATGTTAAGCCAATCGCATTGGAAGGAGATCATTCGGGTTGGTATGTGTTGTCTGTTTACGATCCTAACGCACCGGCTAACAGTGAAAAACTACAAAATCCTATGGAGCAGTATTTGCGCGAAGATGCGTGCTTCATGGTAAATCCAACAACTTCAAGCTGGAGTTATTATGTAGCCGGAGCCACGCAATATTATGAGTTATATTATGGTTTATTTAATAATCAAAATGTGCGTTTTTACGATATAAGTCAAGTTCCACCCGACTTTTTTTCGTTTATAGAGACGTACTCGTATGGAAAGACAAGGGTATGTTTTTGGACGGAAAATTTTGTCATGCACGGTGCAAATGGTGAGGTTCTGCTGGAAATATCAGAAGGTATTGTTAAGAAAATCGTAGATGATGCGGTTGTTCATAAAATGATTGATGATGCTGCTGGAATGACAGGCTGGGTGTTTTTTACGGATGATTCTCATATTACCATATCTACAAGTGATGATGCGGAGTGTTTTGTTTTGAGTGATGAATATATGTTTATATCTCATTTGGATAAATCTTATTCTGCATCTATTGATACACAAGCAGGTAAGATGTGTGCGAGTTTTAGTAATTTCGGTAAAGAAGCAACAATGTGTATTCAAGACTTTACAAACAATAGTTGTATAAAGATTACGGGAAATGGTAGAAATGGTGAATGTCTTTCATTGAGTCTTTCTGAAAAATGTGCAAATGTAACCAGTAATTACAACAATGAAAGTGTGTTATGCGAATATGAGAATTTAGATTCTGATGATGTACACATAAGTATCCCGAATGAGAAAGAGAACATAGACGGCAATGAAATTATAAGTGAAACACCAGAACAAAAGGAAGAAACAGATAACTCGTTGAATAAAATGTCTAAATGGGTGATTGTTTTAGTGGTTGGCAGCTTCTTGTTCATATTATGTGTTGTTGCCGTTTTTGCTTTTAAAAAAGGTACTCGGAGAAAACATGATGACTAAGTTCTAGTTTTGCCTCCTTGTTTCCACTGGAACAGATAGGATATTATTGCTGCAGGAACAAAGAACATCAGATACATGATTCTTACCTGCCCTTGATCAATATGAAGAATCAGCGCAAGTCAGAATGAGCACCGTTCCGCAGTCGGTCCAAAGCATGAAAAACGCCCATCCGGCAGATTACCGGATGGGCGGCTTTTTGTCAAAAAATTCCCTGATTGTATTTCTTCATGGCGTAAAAACTCAAAGCCATTCCAATGATGATACTCACAATCATGATTGCGGTTCCGATGATGGTGTACAAATCTTGTTTGGTATAAAGGGTCAAAAGGTAAAAGCCGCTGAACAGTATAATGCCAATGCCAATGATGACTGTGCCGAGCCCTACTTTCCTTCCAAAAGGCAGTCTGTCTTCCTCGGATACCCGGTGGCGGTGATATTCGTGTACAGAGGAAATGTTACCGGTCATGTTGACAATGCCAATTGCGATGCATAAAACGCCTACCAATGCCGTTACGATAAAACCGGGCATAGGAAAACCTCCTTTTGTTTTTTAGTATACCACAAAGGAGGAATGGATGCAAGCCGTTTATTTTCCCGCCTTCGGTTTATAGAATATCTCCCGTAGTCCGGTAAAAAGCAGAAGTCCACCGAATAGCTTTTTCAGGATATTTAGCTCCATATAGCGACTGACAACAGAAAAGATCCCGGCGGCAAGGCAGGCTGCAAGGATACCGGGTAAAACCTTTTTCAGGTTTAATTTTCCTTGTTTCCAGCGAAACAGGCAGGAAATAAGGGCAGCAGGAATGAAAAACATCAGATTCATAATACGCGCCTGAGCCTGGGATACATTTAATACAAGGGTAAGCCATAAAATGAGCAAACTGCCACCGCCGACCCCCAATCCTGCCAAAAAGCCTAAAGCGGTAGCGATGAGAATTGCCAAAGGAAACGAAGTTAGCATAGGTATCGTATCCCTCCCCAAAGAATTAAGGCTCCCAGGATCCGGTGCAGCCAGGTGACGGGGATCTTTTTGCCGAAGATGCCGCATAAGATACCCCCGGCCGCACTGCCTATCAGGTAAGGGAGCAGATCAGAAAAATGAAGGCTTTTGACTGCCGGACTGAGAAAGAGAGAAACGATGCAGGCCGGAAAGATCATGGCAACCGATGTGGGGAATACCTCATTTTCTTCCGTATCGGTCAGTAAGGTCAAAAGAGGAACCAGGATCATGCCGCCACCTGCTCCGAATAAACCGTTCACACTGCCGGCACAGACTCCGGCAACGATGATGCCCCAGCGAGATAAAAAATGCAAAAAAAGCACCTCCTATGGTAAGTGTTTTCCATAGGAGGTGTTTTTATACATGATATTAAGCTGCGGTGGCAGGCTGAACGATCAAATCCATCTTGATCTTGGAGAAGTTGCCCTCTACGGGGACAACTGCCTCGGTAACACTCTTTTCCCATGCAGTCATATCATTGGAGATCATATCTTCCTTGATCAGGTACTGACGGTAAGTGGTCTGGCTATCGGAAACATAGAACATAATGTGGTAGCCGTAGGTGGATTCGATGATGCCGTAGGAACCGACATTGCCGATATGGGAGGTAGCCCAGTTCTTGAAGGAATCCACATAGTCGGAATCCTTGCTGACGTCTTTGTAAAGGCCTTCGTTTTCGGTGACACCGGTATCATCACTGTGCTTCTTGACCAAAGCGGTGAAGCTTGCGTCGCTCTTGTCGCCGGCTTCAAATTCAGCCAGCAGCTTTTCAGCCTCAGCCTTGGCAGCAGCCTTCTCAGCATCGGAATAGGTGGTCTTGCCATTGGCGTCCTGGGTGCCGCCTTCAAATGCTACCAGCAGATGACGGACATTTGCCAGGGGAGTTTCGTTGTGATTGGTAGAAACATACATAATCACAGTGTAGCTGTTAACAACTTCCAAAGTGCTGCCGTCGGCTCTGGTTTCAGAGGTCTTAGCGGCAGGGAAAGCCTTTACATTGCCTTCCTTGCGTTCAGCGGCAGACAGCCATTCGGCGTAATCAGCATTCAAAGAAGTGTAGGCCACATCGGAAGACAAGGAAGTCTTGTAGGTAATGGTGGTGGAAGTGGAGGGGGCGGTAGCCTCAGGCTCAGTAGCCTCGGGTTCGGTGGCTTCGCCTTCGGTTGCTTCGGGCTCGGTTGCCTCAGGTTCGGTAGCTTCAGGCTCAGTAGCTTCACCTTCGGTTGCCTCAGGTTCAGTTGCCTCGGGCTCGGTCACTTCGGGTTCGGTAGCTTCAGGCTCGGTGGCGGTTACTTCAGCAATGGCAGCTTCCAGCTCATCGCGGCTGGTAGCGGCACTGAGGATCACGGAAGCTTCTTCCATAGCCTTACGGGCAGCATCCTTTTCAGCATCGCTGTAAGTGATGGTGCCATCTTCGTTCTTAGTGCCACCCTTCAGGAAGGTTTCGTACTTCAGGGTGTAGTAGTAGAAGGAGTAGGCGTCGTAGTTGTTTTCTTTGCCGCTTTCAAAAGCCTTGATCTGCTCGGGGGTGTAGGATGCGTACAGATCCTGCTGATACTGGCTGTAATAGGCGGTGGCGGTAGCCTGGATGGTCAAAAACTCTTCATAGTTCTTGGCGTTGGCACCGTTGCCGTAAATCTGAGCCAGATAAACATCGTAATCCATGCCGTAGGACAAAGCGGCAGTGAACTGAGCCTGCATAATGGTGTTGCTGATGTCGGTCTTGTAGCTTTCGGGCAGCTCAAATTTAGCTGCCTGAGCCTTATCGTACATGGTGTAAACGGCACGGGCGTTCTCGATAGCCTGATCCATGTAGTAGTCAGCCCAAGTGCCGTTGTAGCCTTCCTTAGGCTGCTCGTTCAGGGGCTTAGTGACATCATAAGCCAGGAGATACTGGGCGTAGTCACCATAGTTGTTACGCTCTGTCATAACAGCATCACGGAAAAAGTAGTTCATAGTAATGCTGTTGAGCTTGTGATCGCCCACAGTCAGGGCGATGGTAGCTTTTTCAATCAGGCCGTTGGTGGTGATGATGTTCCAACCAATGCTGCCCAGGAAGATACAGACGATGGTCACCAATACGACCACGAATGTAGCGGTCATAGCTTTCAGCTTTCTGGCTTCAGAACGCTCTTTTTTCTGACGCTCAGTCATGACCTCGGTGTTTTGCTCCTTGCGAAGCTTCTTTTTGCTGGATGCACTCATGTAATCATTTCCTCTCATTTGCAAGTGGTTTCACCGACATTTCGGTGCATAGACTTTAGCATTATAACTGATTTATATAAAACAATCAAGTACAAATCTGCAAGTTTTGCCGAAAATAGAAAAAAAGTTTCAAATTTCAGGATCGGTTCAGAAAAAAAGAAAGGGCATGGGAAGCAGAAACTTCCCATGCCGAACCCGCTTTGGCCGTATCATATCCGATTATGACCTGCACGAAATGGCAGGTGGGTTGCCGCTCCGAACGTTAGCTGCTCCCAACGTCCACCCAATGTCAAAGCATGGGCGGGAGGTCTGCAATCCGGCCCGGAAGTCTAACATCCCAAATAATAAATGTGGGTCCAAAAGGACATGCTACGCACCAAGCAGGCAAAAATGCCTTATTCTTCGTCCTCTTCCTCTTCGTAAAGCTGATCCATGATCATTTGATAAACGGTTTCCAGCTCCTCGTCGTCCTCAATGGCAGAAAGGACATTTTCGCCATCTTCTTCCACTGACTTGAGAATGCTGACTTCGGCATCCTCGTTTTCTTCCAAACCGGCAGGGATCACGGCCAAATAGGTGCAGCCGTTATAATCCAGGCTGGAGAGAACCTCCAACTCGTATTCGGTGCCGTCTTCGTCCACGATGGTCATAAAATCAGAACCGTAAAGATCGTCCATATTCTTCTTACCTCCGCTTAACAGAAATTCATGGGACTATATTAACTGTTTTTTCAGATAAAATCAAGAGCAACATGGAAAAAGTACCTGGGAATATCATTATTTACAAAAAATATTTATTTATGCAAAAATAACTCTTTCGTTTTTTTGTGGGGTATGCTATAATTATATGAACGAAGATATGGGCGTATGCCCAAATGAAGATGAAAATGACTATCCTGGTTTTTTAGCGGAGGGATATTTTAATGGAAAAGAAGAAACAAAAGAGAAAGGCTGTTCCCCAGGACTGGAAGCCCCATATCGTGTGGCAGATCCTCTATGGGATTTGGAGAGTCTTGTTTGCTCTTGTGAAAATTGCCGCCGGTGCGGCTGTTACGGTGGGCGTCATTGTGGCCATCAGTATGTTTGTCTTTGTGGGAATGTTTGGTGATTTCCTGCAAAACGACATTTTGCCCGAGGCAGCGCTTGACTTAAATGACCTGACGGTGGATCTTAACTCTACGATCTATTATATTGACAGTAATAACGAGATCCAGGTCCAGCAGGAGATCGACGCCAAGATGGACCGCAAATGGGTCAGTTACGAGGACATCCCGGAACACATGATCCATGCCACGGTTGCGGTGGAGGATCACCGTTTCTATAAGCATCAGGGCGTTGACTGGGTCACCACCTTGCAGGCTTTTAGCAGAATGTTCTTTGGCGATTCCTCTGTGGGTGGCTCTAGTATCACCCAGCAGCTTGTGAAAAACACCTTTGGTAACGACAGCGTAACCGTTCAGCGTAAACTGCTGGAAATCTTCCAGGCGACCCAAATGGAAAAGCGATATGATAAGCAGACCATTTTGGAATACTATTTAAATATCATTTATTTAGGTCAGAACTGTAACGGCATCAAAACTGCCGCGGAAACCTATTACGGCAAGGAGCTGGAACAACTCACTGCCGCAGAATGTGCCAGTATCATCGGCATTACCAACAGTCCTACCTACTATGACCCCTATCAGAACCTTGAAAACAACAAAAAACGCAGAGATACCATTTTGTGGCTCATGCGCAATCAGGGTTACCTGACGGAAGAAGAATATCAGGCAGGTATTGCCGAAGAGATCAACCTGAAATTCGGTATCGATCTGGAAGACAAGATCGTCCAGTGTGAAAATGAAAGCTGTCTGTATAAAGGTACGGTTTCTACCCTGCTTACAGCAGAAGAAGGGAAATACCTGTGTCCTGAGTGTTCTGAGGTAGTAACGGTGGAACGGGATACCACCTCCGGCGTCTATTCCTATCATACGGAAGCGGTGATCAAGGATGTGGCCAAGGCACTGGCTGAGAAGGATGGTGCGGAGTGGAATTACGGTACGCAGGAGATCTATATGCAGCGGATCCAAAGCGGTGGCTACCACATCTATTCCACCATGGACTGGGAAGTCCAGCAGCAGGTGGAGAAGATCTACTCCAATTTGGATAACATTCCCACAGTCCGTGGCGGTCAGCAATTGCAGTCTGCCATCGTGGTGGTAGATAACGCTACCGGTGATGTGGTGGGTATTGCCGGCGGTACCGGTGAGAAAACAGAATTCTACGGCTGGGATCGTTCCAGTGCAGAACTGCAATCCGGTTCTTCCATTAAGCCCATTTCCGTCTATGGCCCTGCCTTTGAAATGGGTGTGATTACCCCTGCTACGGTTATCAAGGATCTGCCGCTCAATTATGACGACGGCACCAACTGGCCCAGAAACGATAACTGGAGATATAACTACTCCAGAACCATTTACAGTGCCGTTACCTCCTCTGTCAACGCCGTTTGTGCATGGACACTGGATATGATCGGCACGGATTACAGTTACGATTTTGCCAAGAATAAGTTTGGCTTGTCTACCCTGATCGATGAATATGTGGACAGCTACGGCACGGTTCACAGCGATAATAACTATGCACCTTTGGCTATGGGCGCGCAAACCTGGGGCGTCACGGTTCGGGATATGGCTTCTGCCTTTGCAACCTATGCCAACAACGGTGTTTACCGGGAGGGCAGAACCTTTACAAAGGTTTTGGACAGTGCAGGCGAAGTGATTATCGACAATGAACAGACAGCCGAGCAGATTGTCAGCAAGAAAACCGTAGACTATATGAACTACTGCCTGATCAATGCGACCCGTTACGGTACCGGTACTGAGGCAGACCTTCGCTGGGACTATGGTATCACCACCGCCGGCAAGACCGGTACGACCACCTCCAACAAGGACCGCTGGTACTGCGGCTTTACCCACTATTATACTGCGGCGGTATGGTGCGGCTATGACCAGCCGGAATCCATCAGCCCGGTGTATGTGAATAACCCCTCTGCGGTGTTGTTTAAGTCGGTGATGGGCCCGCTCCACACAGGCCTTGAAAATGTAGGCCTTTACGACTACGACAAGATGAAATCCGTAACAGTCTGCCTGGATTCCGGCAAATTGGCAACGGAGGCTTGTCTGAAGGATATGCGTGTGACCGATTCCTTCAGCAGAACAGCGGATGCCGCTGTGTATGCCGAGGATTATCCCACCGAATACTGTGATAAGCATGTGGTGGTGGAGCAGTGTTCCTGCGGCGGTGCGGCAAACGAATGGTGTAAAAAGTTTGCAGAAGTCTATGCTCAGGCAGAAGATCCCGAATATATCGGCGTTGTGCATCTGCCTGCTGGGGACAAAGTAACAGTTGAGGAAAAATCCCTGGTAAAGCTGACTCGTGAAGAGTTGGATGAGATCAACAAAGCCTTAAAGTGCGGTCTGGTTGCCAATTACAGCGGAAACAACTGGATCTATCAGGTGAAAAAAGACGGTACGGATGATGTTTTCAAGGGACTGGACGGTAAGCTGACCCAGGATGTGGAAGCCCCCTATCTGGTATGCACAGTGCATACGGAAGAGGCCTGGAATGCGTATTTGGCATCCATTCCCGAAACACCCCCGGAAAATCCTGAGGGTGGGGAAAATGAAAATCCCGGCGGAGATGTGATCATTCCGTTGGAATGACAGTATATGGGGAGCGTGATCGCTCCCCACACAGAAAGATGAGCGAGGAACGAACATGATTTGGATGTCCGATGCATGGAAAGATTATGAAATACTGGATGCAACAGACGGTGAGCGTTTGGAACGGTGGGGAAAGCATATTCTTGTGCGACCTGATCCCCAGGTGATTTGGGATACCCCCCGTACAGCCCCGGAGTGGAAAAAATACGATGCCCGTTATGTCCGTTCCAATACCGGCGGCGGTCACTGGACAGACCATGATCTTCCGGAGCGTTGGCAAATTCGTTATAAGGACTATTTGACTTTCAATGTAAAGCCCATGAACTTTAAGCATACCGGTGTATTCCCGGAGCAGGCGGCAAACTGGGATTTTATCCGGGATAAGGTGGCCTCTGCAGGTCGGCCTGTCCGGGTGCTGAATCTGTTTGCCTATTCCGGCGGTGCTACTTTGGCGGCAGCAGCCGGCGGGGCAGAGGTATTCCATGTGGATGCCTCCAAGGGCATGGTTGCCTGGGCGAAGGAAAACGCCAAATCCTCCGGTTTGGCGGAAAAACCCATCCACTGGATCGTGGACGATTGGGGAAAATTCATCCAGCGTGAGATCCGTCGCGGACGGCGTTATGACGGTATCATCATGGATCCTCCCAGCTATGGTCGCGGACCCAGCGGTGAGATCTGGAAAATGGAAACCAGCTTTTATCCGTTCCTGCTGGAGGTTGGTAAGCTTTTGACCGATGACCCGCTTTTTGTGATTATTAACTCCTATACCACCGGCCTTGCCCCCTC
>JAZRRA010000038.1:0-4115 GCA_045650305.1 Faecousia sp. | reverse complement strand
TTTTGGAAGGCTTCAAGGCTATGGAGCCCATTATGAAGCCTGAATATTCCCCCAGGGGTTCTGCCAGTATGGACCACATGACTGCCCAGCACACTATGCTCACCGGTAAGGCTGCATTCATGATCAACGGCGACTGGATGCTGAAGGAGATGGAAGAAGAGTACTATGAAGAAGCTTCCCAGTGCTTGATGATGAACACCCCCGTGCTGTCTGTCATCGGTACTGAGTCCGGCATTACTGACGCTGAGTTGAGCCAGGCTGTTTCAATGATCGACGAAGGCAAGTCCAATGCTGATATTATTGCAGCAATCTCCGGTTTGGATGAAAAAGAAACCCAGCGTATTCGGGATGCCCGTAACATCTACGGTTGCGGCGAAGGCGTTGTCCGTTCCGGCTGTGCAATCCCTGCTTATGCAGACGGCCGGGATGTGGCGATTTTGTTCCTGCGTTTCCTGCTGTCCGAGGACGGCTGTCAAATCATGCGTGACGAGGCGTTCCACATTGCCGGTTACGAGTGTGCAAGCTATGACTCCGTAGGTAACACGCCCTTCATGGAATCCGTTGTCGCCAATATGAACCCCGGTCACGGTCAGTATGTTTCCATGGACGCATCTCTTTCTATCGTTCGTGCAAACTCCGGTATGCTGTATTTTAACCACCCGAATTTGATTCAACCTTTAATATTCAAAAATATGATTCTGGACACCACGGGTGAAATGACAGCTCAAAAGATGTACGATGTGGAAAGAGCGTATGTCAAGAATAATTGGAGCACATGGTGTGCTTATATCAATTAAACATTTTTGCGTGCTGCCGTTTCGGCGGCAGCACGCAGCGTTTTCCAATGTCACAAGTTTGTATTTTTATACTGATTTGTGAGATTAGAATACACAAAAGGGGATAGTGACTTGAAAAAGTTAGTATGCGTATGTATATTCGTTGCGTTAATAATAAGCTGTTTTGCCGGTTGCGGGAAAAAGAAGAGCGCGGAAACCAATCCCGACGGCTCTTATGTGCAAGGTAAGGTTTGTACCGTTGCTTATAATGCATCCGGCTATGGTGATACATGGCTTCGGAAAGCAAAGGAAAAATTTGAGGAAATCTATTCTGAGGAAGGGTACAAGATTGAATTAAAGATTTCTCATACTTATGAATATAAGGCCGCGATGCAGATCGGTTTAGGGCCTGATAAAAATGATGTGGATCTTTATATGAACGGCGAAGGACTGGAAAAAGTGCTGGATGCCTCTAAAAAGACCATGCGTGACGGCAGTGCAGTCCTTGTTGACCTGACGGATGTTGTGTGGAATCAGCCTGCCATCGGTGCAGATAAAAAAGAAGAATCTAAAACCATAGCACAAAGATATTTGCTGGATAAAGAATATCTTTATTATGACGGTGTGATCGAAGAATATCATAACGGTATCTATGCATTGCCCATAGCTATCGGGTCCTGCGGCATTGTATTAAATCCGGCTGTCACATCCCAATACGGTTACGGATCGGATAACTTGCCCCGTACTACGGACGAATTTAATGCCATGTGTGCGGTGATTGCGGAGTCCTCGGAAACTTCCGGTATCTATGCCTATTCCTGGGCCGGTGCAAACGCATCCGGCTATATGGGCTATTTGTTTTATGAGTATTTCGCCCAGTATTCCGGAAAAGAAGCATTTATGAATTTTGTCAAAACCTACCCGGAATCCGGTGATGTATTACAGGATGGTTGGATGGTTTATGAAGATCCCGGTATTTTGCAAGGGTTAAAGGCCTTGGAGCCTATTATGAAAATGGAGTATTCCACAAAAGGTTCTGCCGGTATGGATCACATGAAGGCACAGCATGAAATGCTCACCGGCAATGCTGCCTTTATCATGAATGGCGACTGGGTTTTGAACGAAATGGAAGAAGAATACTACGATCAGGCATCCCAGTGCATCATGCTCAATACGCCGGTTCTATCCGTGATCGGAACAGAATGTGGTATATCCGACGGGGAATTAAGTCAAGCGGTTAAAATGATCGATGATGGTCAGTCCAATGCACAGATCATTTCCCAGATTCCCGGTTTAAATGAAGAAGAGACCCAGCGTATCCGGGATGCCCGGAACATATATAGCTGTGGCGATAAGAGTGTCCGGGGCGGTGCTTGTATTCCTGCCTACGCAGACGGAAAAGATGTGGCGATTTTATTCCTGCGATTTTTGTGCAGCGAAGACGGCTGTCAGATCATTCGGGATGAAGCCTATAATGTAGCGGCATTTTCTTGTGAGTCCTACGCATCCCGGGGTAACACCCCCTTTATGGAATCCGTTATTGCCAATATCAATCCCGGTCAAGGGCAGTACATCTCCATGGACGCAGGCCTTTCCATCGTTCGTGCCAATTCCGGTATGCTGCCTTTTAATCATCCCTCTATTGTATCGCCCCAAACTTTTCGTGCCATGATTTTGGACGAAAGCGGAATTTTAACTGCAGATTATATGTATCATACGGAGCTTGAATATGTGAAAACACAATGGCAGCAATGGGCTGCTTATGTGAAATAGGAGGATTCTTATGGACAATGTACTAAAAAATGTGGAGCTTGCGGCAGAAACAAAAATTAAAAATATTCCCTATATTTTGCAGGCAGATGCCTTGTATAGCCTGATCGAACGAATTGCGGGGAAAGCCTATACCGATGCAATTTCCTTTTCTCAGATCGAGCCTTTGCAGAAGGGCTGTGATCGTTATATCATTTCCGATACCCATGACGGAAAGATCCTGATTGAGGCGACCTCCGGTGTGGCCGCCGCCAACGCCTTCCGTTGGTATTTGGAAAACTGCTGCGACAGCTATGTAGGTCCTCTGAACAAAAGACTGAATTTTCCGAAAGTGCCGCCTGCGGTAGGGGAGCGATATGAAAGCAACGGTGTTTGTATGTACCGTTATTTCCTGAACTATTGCACCTTCGGATATACCTTCTTGTTCTGGCAGTGGGAAGAATGGGAAGATCTCATCGATTGGATGATGCTTTCCGGCTATAACCTGATCCTCAATCCCATCGGCACGGAAACGGTATGGCTTACGGCTCTGCAAAAGATCGGTTATACCCTGGATGAGGCAAGATCCTTTGTCTGTTCTCCTGCGGTTTATCCCTGGCAGTGCATGAATAATATCGAAGGCTGGTCAGGTGCTGCCTCTATGCAGTATTACAATAATCGCCTGATCCTGGCACGGAAGATCAATGAGAGGATCCGTTCTTTCGGTGCAGAAATTGCCGCTCCCGGCTGGTCCGGTATGGTGCCTGCGGATTTTGATACCCATTTCCCGGAATCCAAACCTTTGAATCAGGGACTTTGGTGCGGTATGCCCCGTCCTTCCATTTTGCTTAACGATGATCCGAAGTTTTCGGTGGTCGGATATTACTACTACCAGAGTATGCGGGATCTTCTTGGCACATTTTCCTATTTCTCTACCGATCCTTTCCATGAGGGCGGTAAAAGTGATGGTGTGGATCTGCAGGAATATGCAAGAGCCTGCCTGCGGCAAATGCAGGAGTTTTCGCCCAATGCGGTTTGGTTTTTGCAAGGCTGGGGCGATAACCCCATGCGTGTGATCCTCCGGGCATTGCCGGTTTCCAATGTGCTGATCGGTGATTTGCGTTCTGAATTTGTCATTCAGGAGGACAGCTTTGCCAATTATCCCTGGCTGTTTGGTACAGTGGATAATTTTGGCGGACAGCGTCGTCTGCGAGGTAATTTGAATTGCCTGATCCGGGACTCCCATTCCTCCGTTATGAGATCCGACCTGACCACTGTGGGACTTGCCATGTTCCCTGAGGGACTGGATACCGATGAAATGATGTTTGACATTGTTGCTGACTATGCCGTTTCCGATCAGGTGCAGGATCCCGATACATGGCTTAAAAAGCGTTTGCGTATCCGCTATGGCGTGGATTCCCAGGCTGCTTTTGAAGGCTGGAAGCTGATTCGTGACTATGTATATACCGGCAATGAGCCCCGGGATTCCGGTTTACTTAGCAGACCTTCTTTAAGTGTCGCCCATGTGATCTGTCAGGTTTATGAACTAACCTACGATAATGACATCCTGAAAAAAGCAGTGCATTTGCT
>JAZRRA010000037.1:0-12065 GCA_045650305.1 Faecousia sp. | reverse complement strand
GGATAGGTAGCCAGCAGCGCCCGGTTATAGAGGGGTTTCAGCTCGTTTTTTGCCAGTTCCTCGTAATCGTCAAAGAAGGAAGACAGGTCATAGGAGGGATAACTGGCGCAGGCAAGGATCTGCCCGGTTTTTACATCCATTGCCACCAGTGCGCCGCCTTCCACGTCGTAGCCGTCCTTGAGCTTGCCGTCCTTATCGGGTTTTTTCAAGTTCTCGATCACAGAAGCCATTTGATCTTCACCGGCCATTTGGATATTCAGATCAATGGATACTTCCACATTGGAACCGGCCTTGGGTTCTTCGATCCATTTTTGCGAGATCAATGTGCCGTCGGCAGCTACGGTATCTTCCCGAAGGCCGTCCACGCCATGGAGATAGCTTTCAAAGGCGGCCTCAAAACCGGACTGGCCGATCTTGGTGTCCATCTGGTAGCCTTCCTTATTTTGATAGACTTCCCATTGCTCCGCACTCATAGAACCCACATGACCTAAAATATGGGCTGCATATTCGGTATAGTATTCCCGAACACTTGTCGCCTCTACTCGCATACCGGGAATGTTTAATTCCACGATGGCAGAAAGGGTGGGATCATCCGCATCGCTGACCAGTTCATAAACCGGCAGACTGCCTACGCAGTTGCGAAGCACCAGTTCATACACAAGTCCGATCACCAAACGGGCTTCTTCATCCGTCCAGGTTTCCGGCAATTTATACCGGTTACGCAGGTTTTCGATCAAAACCGGGGCAGTAATGTCCGAGTCCAGGGAATAGTAATTGAGAAACGCCTGGAAATACCCTTGCTGCGTGGTGCTGTATTCACTTGATAAATCCGTAAAGGGGCGTTCTTTGGAAATAGGGAAATTTTCCGTATATTCGATCCCCTCTGCCTGACAGCACTGTATCAGACGGTAAAGATGTTCATAGGTTCCGTCGGCACTGAGCAGAACATAATGGTTCATGGTCAGTTTATAACCTGCACGGTTACCCACCAGCACATTACCGTTTCGGTCCAGGATCTCTCCACGCGCCGCTTTGACACTGGTATAGGTGACAAAGGTGGTGGAGTTATCGGTTTGACCACCGGTTTGTATGATCTGAAGGTCATACAAATGGAAGGCATACAGCACAATGATCAGCAGAAAGAACATCAGCAACACACGGGCGCGACCCCGGGTCATTCTTTCCATGTTTCTCCTCCGATTTTTTCAATAGACAAAGCAATGGGATAAAGCATCGGCACAGCCACCAGAGAAAGGCCTGTTGTTACCAAAAAGCCAATCACCCGTGCCGGGAAGGTCTGACCCAAAAACAGACCCATACAAAATTGCAAAAGCTCATAGCTCAGCATGGCCGCAACCATGCAAAGCAACGCCGCGCCGAAGCCTTTTTGCAGATAGGCTTGACGGAATATGGTTACAGCAATGGCGATCACTGTGATCAGCACCATGGAGTACAGTCCTGCGGCTGTTCCGGAAAACAGATACAGCAAAGAGGAGATCAGTGCAAACACACTGCCGTTTTCCGCACCCTCCAGAATACAGATCAGGAAAATCCCCACGGGAACCAGCTCAGTGGTGGCATTGAGAACCCGATAGCGGCACAGTACCACATCCTGCAACAGAGAAAGAACCAAAAGCAGGATCGCATACAACGACCATTTCAAAAAGCTTTTCCGCTGTTTCGGGGTCATATAGAGTTTACCCAAAAAGCCGGAATGGGGCTTATCGGATTTAAATTCCTTTTTAAAAAGCATAGGTCATCACCCTGCGTTATAGTCTGTAATGATAAATATCTGCTCCAGGGATTTAATATCTGCCGCAGGCTCCAAAAGTGCAAATTTGGCAACGCCGGTTTCATCAAAGCCTGCATCGATCACATGACCCAGGATCAAATTACGGGGATATACTGTCGAACCGGTGGTAACCACCTGGTCATGGATATGGATCGTAGCGGCACTGGGCAGATAATTCATCTGCAATTTATCGGGGCTTTCCAACGCATAACCACCCTTGACCATGCCGTTATAACCGGAGCCGGAAATGGTGGCACTGATCTCCAAAGAGGAATCCAGTACCGTTTTGATCACGGCATAGTTGGTGCCTACCTCACTGACCAGACCTACCAGCTCACCGTTGGCGGTAACTGCACACATATCCTTTTGGATACCGGCGTTGGTGCCGCGGTTAATGGTGATGGTATTGCTCCAGTCGTTGGAACTCCAACTGATAATATAGCCATCGGTGAAGGTATATTCCTCCGCACTTTCCTGCAGGTTCAAAAGGGCTCTGAGCCGTTCATTTTCCCGTGCCACCGCATCGGCATTACGGGCGTCATCCTGAATCTCCGCAAGTTGCTGCTTCAGACTTTCATTTTCCGCCGCCATGGACTCATATTCAAACATATAACTATACAGTTTTTCCGCCTGATCGGTCAATTGGCTCACACCGGTACGCACCGGTGTCAGGATACCCTTGACCACCATATCCGGCACACTCAGTCCCGTCAGGCTGCTGATCACCATGAGAATACCGGCGATCAGAAATGTCAATATCAATACGACCCGGATACGGGTGGTAAAAAAGTGCTTCATTCAGAATCCTCCATCAATTCCGGAACCATTCGTTTCAGAATTTGCGTCAATCGGCATACGGGCAATCCCATGACATTATAATAGTCACCCCGGAGGCCTTCGGCAAACAGTGCCGCACCGCCCTGAATTCCGTATGCACCAGCCTTGTCCATAGGCTCGCCGGTCTTGATATAACGGTGGATCTCCCTTTCTTCCAATTTCCGGAAGGTCACATCCGTCACTTCGGTCACACTTTCCATCTGCTGACCGCAAACAACGGTCAGTCCGGTCATCACCTGATGGGTTCTGCCGGAAAGCATGGAAAGCATGGCAAACGCACCCTCTGCATCCTTGGGCTTTCCCAGGATCTTGCCATCACACACCACGATGGTATCCGCCGCAATCACCACATCTTCACTTTGGCAGACAGTGGCCAACGCCTTCCGGCGGCTGACCAGTGCCACCTGCTGTGCAGGATCGGCTCCTTCGTCCATGGTTTCATCCGCATGGGGAACCTGAATGGTAAATGCCTTACCCAAAAGCCCCAATAACTCTCTGCGACGGGGGGATTGGGATGCAAGGATCAAATTCATAGCTTTTCTCTCCAATAAAATTTATTCCACACCACGCAGATACAGTCCACGGGTGCAAGCACCGGGGTCAAAGGCTTTGGGATTTTCCACCGATGCGATCACCTGATCCACTTCCCGGGGATTTTCCGTGGTAAAGCAAATACGATTTGCCCACAATCCCAAATGGGACAGATCCTCCTGGCGATCCAGCCAGTTCAGCTTTTTCCCGTTCAGCAAAACACTGTGGCAGGTATCCCCATCCCGAATGATGGGAAAATCCGCTCCGGTCTTATCCGTCAGCTTTGCCGGAGAAAGGTGGCAGGTACATTTGCCGGTACGACCACGGATCAGGCAATTTTCCGTCACCATCAAAGGCAAACGGCCATAGCTGATAATTTCACAAGGTACTGCCTTGCTGATGTCACGAATCTGGGGCAGTGTCATTTCAAAGCTGAGGCATACCGATTGTAATTCCAGCATTTTCGCCCCATTCATTGACCCGGAATTATAGATGTTCAGGCCAAAATCGCCATGGATTCTCATGCCTGCTTCACGGGCCGGGATCATAAGACCCAAATTGCCCACCAGAACATCCTCAACGCCCAACATTTTCAGGGCCAGAAGATCCTGGATCAGCTTAGGAATTTCCCCATCATGCAAAATTCTGGGCGTAACGGCACAAACCGTCACATACCGCATCAGGTCCCGGCAAAGGTCTTTATCTTCCGCCAAAATATGCACCGGCACATATAAAAGCTCCGGTCGCATTTTCAGGAGGGACATGGTGATCTGCTCACGGGTCGTCACCTGCACATTGAAAACCGGATGACGGCGACTACCGGCAACCATACGGACAGCACGGGGTTTTCCCAATGCCGGCAGTTCCCGACGCCCCCGTTGGGCAGTCAGCATATTCAGGGCATCCCGGCGCATGGCATTGATAGCAGAGGCAGACAAAGTCAGCCCCGGTTCCAGGTTGGCACGGACACCGGTACACAAATAGGGGGTACCGCCGGTCTTGGACAGACGATCCGCCAGCACCGATTCTGTCAGCATCAGGGATCGGGCAATTTCCGGCAAAGGACCGGTGACCGAGCAATTTCTGCCTTCCGGATCCCGAACAGTCAAACAGCTGCCGTCCTTCAATACCGACATTTCCATAGTTACCGGCACCAGAGGCTTTTCTGTTGCCTCATAGGTTTGCCGCATTTCCTTAAGCCATGCCTTATTTTCCTTTTCTTCTTCCCGAATACCGAACATGGTACTGCCGATTTTTCCCGTATAATATCCATCGGTAAAGCCCTGACGGTTAAAGGCATTGTGCAGCTGGGTCATCATCTCCGGTGTCACATAGCCATCTTTGGCAGCCTGACTGTACACACCGGCCACTGCCGCCACATATTCTGCCCGTTTCATCCGTCCCTCCAGCTTCACAGAGGTAACACCCATATCTTCCAGTTCCTGCAAATAGGTAACCAGGCAGTTATCCTTTAAGCTCAAAGGATGGTCATTTTTCCAACGACCGTAACCATAGCTTTGCCGGCAAGGCTGTGCGCAACGACCGCGATTTCCGGAACGACCGCCAATGGCCGCAGACAAATAACACTGCCCGGAATATCCCATGCACAACGCGCCATGGGCAAACACTTCGATTTCGATGGGGGAATTGGCACAAATATATCGGATCTCCTCCCGGCTCAATTCCCGGCTCAGCACCACCCGTTTCATGCCCCAGGCGGCACAAAGCCGTACTCCGGGCAGGCTGTGAACTGTCATTTGTGTAGAACCGTGAATCGGAATGTGGGGAGCAATGGCCTTGCATTGTTGCAAAACGCCCAGATCCTGCACAATAAATGCATCTACACCACTGATTGCCGCATGGCGGATCAATTTGATCAACTCCGGCATTTCCCGGTCAGAAACCAGGGTATTCAGGGTCAGATGTACAGCAACACCCCGGATATGGCAGTACTTCACTGCCTCTATGAGTGCCTCCGGGGTAAAATTCTTGGCACTTTGGCGGGCATTGAACATGCCACACCCCAAATATACGGCATTTGCACCGTTTTGAACTGCCGCACGGAGAGCCTCCATTGAACCGGCAGGTGCTAAAATCTCTAACATAGGATAAATCTCCATTCTTTCGGGATTCAACATCCCAACTGGGGACATATTGTATCAATCATTGGGAATTTTCCCAACACATACCCACAGAACATTATAACACAAAACTTTTCAGAGTTCTACCCCGTTTTCGGAAATTTCACGACTTTTTTACAGAGTCAAAAAACGGTGTCTTCCATAAGGAACGACACCGTTTTTTTCAAAATCGATAACCTGCATCCAGTAGACGCATCAGGGCATTGTTCACCTGCTCATCGGTAAAGAGAGCCGTATAGGCTTTTTGGACTGCCAATGCCTCTAAGCTAAGATCCAGCCGATTCCGTTTTTGCAGCAATCCAAAGCCCTCACTGTCCCGATTACCGGAAAGACAGCGGCGTGCCAGTTCCAAAGCGTTGCCGTCTGCCACCGGACGCATCCGAACGCCAAGACTTTCTGCGGCAGAACGGGCTTTTTTCCAGGCAATAATAAATTTTTCTTCCATATTACTCCAAAATGATGGGGCCACAACCGGCAAGACCGGCCAAAATATGCGCAGCCGCAGCCTCAGGAGTCAGCTTCAGCTGCTCGCCGGTCACCATGTTCTTCACGGAGCAAACACCCTCGGCAATCTCATCCTCGCCCAGCAATACGGCATAGGGTACGCCAATCTTATCGGCATAGCTCATTTTCTGCTTAAACTTCTTCTTTTCTGCATAAAGCTGAACCCGAACGCCGGCATTACGCAAACTCTGTGCCAGTGCAATAGCGGACGCAGGATTTTCCGTCATGGGCAAAACCAGAGCATCAGCAGGTGCGCAGGGCAGCTTGGGATTGAGCAGTCCCTGCTCATCCAGTACATAGAAAAGACGGGTCAGGCCGATGGAAATACCCACACCGGGTAATTCCTTGTCGATATAGTAACCTGCCAGGTTATCATAACGACCACCGGAGCAGACAGAACCGATCTCCGGATGATCCAGCAAAGTGGTTTCATACACCGTACCGGTATAATAGTCCAGACCACGGGCAATGGTCAGGTCAACTGCGAAGTTTTCCTCCGGCACACCGAAGGCCGCCAAATGATCGGTCACCTGCCGCAGTTCGGAAAGACCCAGATCAAAGATCTCATTTTTACCACTGTATCCTTCCAGTGCCGCCAGCACCTCTCCATTGGTTCCGGTAATAGAGATAAACCGAAGGATCTCCACTGCCTGATTTTCCGTCAGGCCACAATCGGTAATCAGAATGTTTTGCACCTTCTCTGCACCGATCTTATCCAGCTTATCCACAGTACGCATAATGTCGCCGCTTTTCTCTGTCAGCTCCATCATGGCGTAAAAACCGTTGAGGATCTTTCGGTTATTCACACGGATCTGGAAACGAGTCAGGCCAAATCCACGGAATACATGATAAATGATGGCAGGAATCTCCGCCTCATTCAGCACATCCAACTTGCCGTCACCGATAATATCGATGTCCGCCTGATAAAATTCACGGAAGCGACCTCTTTGTGCCCGTTCGCCACGATAGACCTTGCTGATCTGGTAGCGACGGAAGGGAAAGGACAGATCGTTATAATGCAGTGCCACATATTTGGCAAGAGGAACTGTCAGGTCAAACCGCAAAGCCAGATCACTGTCGCCCTTTTGGAAACGATAGATCTGTTTTTCCGTTTCACCGCCGCCCTTAGCCAAAAGAATCTTGGCGTCCTCGATGGCAGGGGTATCCAGGGGAGAAAAGCCATAAAGGCTGTAAGTATCCCGCAAGACAGCCATCATTTTTTCCAATTTTGCCTGCTTTTCAGGCAGAAGTTCCATAAAACCGGACAATGTCCGGGGTGTAATGCGTTCCATATCGGTGCATCCTTTCCATAATCATAATAACCGCCCGACCGGGGGTCGGGCGGCCGGGATCAAAATCTTGTCTTGGAGCGGGTCATTTCACGCCAATCCAAATCGCCTCTTTGCAGACCCATGATGGCAATTTCCGCACCGCCCAAATTGGTGGCAATGGGTACATTATGCCGGTCACAATGGCGAATCGTCTCGATCATCTGGGTATTGTCCCAGGGATCGGTGGTGTTGGGATCGGTAAACAAAAGAACCAAATCGATCTCATTATAGGCAATACGGGCATTGATCTGCTGATGACCGCCCTGCTTATGGGACAGAAGGAGGGTAACCGGCAACCCGGCATTGTCCGCAATCAAACGGCCGGTGGTAGCGGTGGCGAACAAATTATGCTTGATAAGCACACTTTTATAAGCCGTGCAAAACTGCACCATCAGTTCTGTTTTCTTATCGTGTGCCAAAAACGCAATATTCATGATACCTCTCTCCTTCTATATGGTTACGGGTTCGCTCATACCTTGCAGTCGTTTTGCAATTCGACGGCAGGCAGCCGCAGCACCCTTTTTGGTTTGCTGTAACAACGGCTTTTTAAATGCAGCGGCCAGGACAACATTGCTGTCCTCCGGGACAATGCCCAGTAGCGGCACACCGGCTTCATCCATAATATCATCCACCGTCAGTTTCATGGCGGCAAACATTTTCTCATGGATACGATTGATCACCAACCGCACATTTTGCTTTCCCATGATTTCCAGAACTTCCACAGCACGGGAAGCATCCCGCACAGCCGCAGGATCAGAGCCGGTGACCAACATCACCCGATCTGCATAACGGGCTGCCAGGGAAAAACCTGCCTCGATACCGGCAGGGGCATCTAAAAACACATACTGAAATTGTTTCCGGGCCTCCATCAGCATTTCGCCAAAGGCTTCACTGTCCACCGCATCCGCAGGACAGTTCATGGGTGCAGTTAAAAACCGCAAACTGTCATACACCGGATGTTTGGCAGCCATTTCCAGCTTATACGCACCGGAATAGACATCCACAAAGGAAAGTGCGGCCATGTCGCTGATTCCTAAAGCAATATCCAGATTCCGAAGACCCACATCGCAGTCGATACACAAAACCCGATGGCCTTCCTTTGCAAGAGAAGTTGCTACGCCTGCACAGACGGAGGTTTTACCGGTTCCGCCTTTGCCGGACAGAACGGCAATGAGTTCTCCCATAGAACCCCCTCCTAATTCAGCCGGATTTGGGAAACGATACTTATTTCACCTCGTCGCCCAATATAAAAAATATTATAAAGCAATAACGCACAAAACGCAAGTGTTTATTGCGGTTATTTTTCACTTTTTTCATCACAATACACAAAATTTCTAAAAATAGCGAAAACATCGTCACCCGTCGTTGGTGGGTGAACACAGCCGCACTTCCCATCCACAAGATGTAGACAAAAAAAGAGAGTGCTACGGCAAGTCGTAGCACTCTAAAGTGTCATCCTGAGCGGAGTGAAACGCAGTCGAAGGATCTTCGCACCAAATGACTGCACAATGTAGCGAAAAATGCGTAGATTCTTCGACTCGCTTTTGCTCGCTCAGAAAGACACAACATGGAAGGCTTTATCTCAACTTAATGACATTACTGGTTAGAGGTGGGATTTGCCACTGTGAATATTATTTCTCCTCTTCAGGGATCAGATCCAGGGTAATGGAACCTACCCGGGACTGCAAGCGGGTATAGCTGACACCGGCGGCATCCAGCATCTTTTTGGATGCAAAATTCCCCATGGTGTCCTTATATTTATCGGAAAGATAGACGATCTCCCGAATTCCGCTTTGGATGATTGCCTTGGCACATTCGTTGCAGGGAAACAGCGCAACATAAATGCGGCTGCCCCGCAGGTCACGGCCATTGGCATTTAAAATCGCATTCAGCTCCGCATGGACAACATAGGGATACTTGGTTTCATTTTCCACACCGGTGCGTTCCCAGGGAAATTCATCGTCGGAACAGCCCTTGGGCATCCCGTTATAACCGGTGGAGATAATGATATTATCCTTAGAAACAATGCAGGCACCCACCTGGGTACTGGGATCTTTGCTACGCCGTGCCGCCAGCATGGCAACACCCATAAAATATTCGTCCCAGCTAATATAATCTGTACGCTTCACGGGATTTTCTCCTTCTCATTTTAATCGAAAAAGTCTTTGATGGTATCAAAAAACTTCTTCCGCTTGGGATTGGTCTTACCATCCAGTGTCTTTTCCAGTTTTTCCAGCAATTCCCGTTGTTCCCGGGTCAGCTTTGTGGGTGTTTCCACCACCACGGTAAACCGCTGGTTACCACGGCGTTTGCTGTTATTCACATGGGGTACGCCCACACCGGAAATGGTAAACTCCTTACCGGTTTGGGTGCCTTCCGGCAGGTCAAACTCTTTTTTGCCATCCAGGGTGGGAACCTGGATCACCGCACCTAAGGCCGCCTGGGTAAATGTAATGGGGACTTCACACAGCACATCCAGCCCTTCCCGACGGAAGATGGGATGACGGCGAATGGTAAATTCCACATACAAATCGCCGTTGGGGCCGCCGTTACTGCCCACACTGCCCTGACCGCGAATGGGCATACTCATACCCTGATCCACACCGGCAGGAACATTGACTTTAATGGTATGACCTTTTTGCACCTTGCCCTTACCGCGGCAGGTGTTACAAGGGGTTTTGATAATTTTACCACGGCCGCTGCAAGCAGGACAGACTGCACTGGACTGCATGGACATACCCATAATGTTACGGGTGGTATACACCTGACCTGCACCGCCGCAACGGCTACAAGTTTCCTGCTGTCCATCGGCAGAACCGCTGCCCTTACAATCGGAGCAGTTCTCCACCCGGCGGAATTTGATCTCCTTTTCCGCACCGAAGGCCGCCTCTTCAAAGGTAAGCTCCAGCCGAACAGCCACATCCTCACCCTGACGGGGCGCATTTCGACCACGACCGCTTTTTCTGCCGCCACCGAAAATGTCGCCAAAAATATCGCCGAAATCACCAAAACCGCCAAAGCCACCGAAACCACCGAAGCCGCCGCCATATCCGCCGGCACCGCCGCCGTAATTGGGATCCACACCGGCATGACCAAACTGGTCATAGCGGCTCTTTTTATCCGGATCGGACAGCACTTCATAGGCTTCACCCAGCTCCTTGAACTTTTCCTCCGCGGTCTTATCACCGGGATTCCGGTCAGGATGGTATTTCATAGCGGATTTACGGTACGCCTTTTTAATCTCTTCGGCACTGGCATTTTTCTCAACGCCCAGCACCTCATAATAATCACGCTTATTATCTGCCATTTTCTTTCACCTTTCATGACATAACGCCTGAAAGGGGCGGCAAAAACCGCCCCTTTTTAGGGATTAGTCAACAACTTCGTAGTCGGCATCCACAGCGCCGTCGTTGCCGCAACCGCCACAATTGGGGTCACAGCCATCCTGAGGAGCTGCATTCTGATACAGCTTCTCGGACACAGCATAAAATGCCTTCTGCACAGCATCGGTTGCATCCTTAATTGCCTGAATATCGGAACCCTTATTGACTTCCTTCAGGTTATCCACAGCACTCTGGATAGAGGCCTTTTCTTCAGCAGAGATCTTGTCGCCCAGCTCACCCAAAGTCTTTTCGGTCTGGTAAATGATCTGGTCGGCAGTATTGTGGGTATCCACTTCGTCCTTACGAGCCTTATCCTCGGCAGCATACTGCTCGGCCTCACGGACAGCCTTGTCAATATCTTCCTGGCTCAGGTTGGTGGAGGCAGTGATGGCGATCTGCTGCTCCTTGCCGGTGCCCAGATCCTTGGCGGAAACCTTTACAATGCCGTTGGCATCAATATCGAAGGTAACTTCGATCTGAGGTACACCACGGGGAGCGGGGGCAATACCGGTGAGCTGGAAGTTGCCCAAAGTCTTATTATATGCAGCCATCTCACGCTCGCCCTGAAGCACATGGACTTCCACGGAAGTCTGGCCGTCAGCGGCGGTGGAGAAGATCTGGCTCTTACGGGTGGGAATGGTGGTGTTGCGGTCGATCAGACGGGTGAACACGCCGCCCATAGTCTCGATACCCAAAGACAGAGGGGTAACGTCCAGCAGCACAACATCCTTCACATCACCGGTGAGCACGCCGCCCTGGATGGCAGCACCCACAGCAACACATTCGTCAGGGTTAATGCCCTTAAAGCCATCGTTACCGGTCAGGTTCTTCACAGCTTCCTGGACAGCAGGAATACGGGTAGAACCACCAACCAGCAGAACCTTGTGCAGGTCGGATGCCTTCAAACCGGCATCGTTCATAGCCTGACGGACAGGCTTCAAAGTACGCTCAACCAGGTCTGCAGTCAGCTCATTGAACTTAGCACGGCTGATGGTGACATCCAGGTGCTTGGGGCCGGTGGCATCGGCAGTGATATAGGGCAGGTTCACAGTGGTAGTGGTCATGCCGGACAGCTCGATCTTTGCCTTCTCAGCAGCCTCTCTCAAACGCTGCATAGCCATCTTGTCCTTGGAAAGGTCCACACCTTCTGCCTTCATAAACTCGGAAACCAGGTAGTCCATCACTCTCTGGTCGAAGTCGTCGCCGCCCAGACGGGTATCGCCTGCGGTAGCCAGAACTTCCACGATGCCGTCGCCGATCTCCAAAATGGAAACGTCGAAAGTACCGCCGCCCAAATCGTAAACCATGATCTTCTGCTCGTTTTCCTTATCCAGGCCGTAAGCCAGTGCAGCGGCAGTGGGCTCGTTGATGATACGCTTGACTTCCAGACCTGCAATCTTGCCGGCATCCTTGGTTGCCTGACGCTGTGCATCGGAGAAGTATGCAGGAACGGTGATAACAGCCTCAGTAACGGGCTGACCCAAATAAGCCTCTGCATCTGCCTTCAGCTTCTGCAGAACCATAGCACTGATCTCCTGGGGGGTAT
>JAZRRA010000036.1:0-6455 GCA_045650305.1 Faecousia sp. | reverse complement strand
TAATATTCTCCCTTTCCGGATTGATGCCGCCAAGTCCTTTCAGCCCCGTACCTCTGACCAGGTGCATCAGCACGGTTTCAGCATTATCATCGGCAGTATGGGCCGTTGCGACCTTTCCGCTGAGTGTGGAAAAGAATCCGTACCTTGCATCCCGAGCCGCAGCTTCCAGCCCTTTTTTGCCTGCCTGCACATGGGATGCACCCAAATGCAAAGCAATATCATACCGCTGGCAAAATGCCTCCACAAATGCCTGATCCCGTTGCGATTCCTCACCGCGAAGGCCATGGTTATAATGTGCCGCCTCAACTGTTACGCCTAATTTATCCCGAAGCAGATACATAGCCCAAAGAAGTGCTACGGAATCTGCACCGCCGGATACCGCACAAATAACAGTTTGGCCGGGACTCAGCATATTTCGGGAACGAATAAAGGCAGAAACCTTATTCAGCATGACGCCACTCCCGATCTGCAAAAGTTTGATACTGTGGCACCCACTGGAGCTTTACCGTACCTACTTCACCATGACGGTTTTTCGACACGATACATTCCGCTACACCCTTATCTTCACTGTTTTCGTTATAATACTCATCACGATACAAAAACAGCACAGAGTCAGCATCCTGCTCGATAGCACCGGATTCACGAAGGTCAGACAGCATAGGCCGCTTATCGGTTCTACTCTCAGGGCCACGGGAAAGCTGACTTAAACACAGCACTGGAACATTCAGTTCCTTTGCCATGATCTTTAAAGAACGGGAAATATCACTGACCACATTGACACGGCTCTCGCCACTGCCTTTGCCGTAACCGGAACCACTCATAAGCTGAAGGTAGTCAATCACAACCATGCCCAAATTCTGCACACGGCGGCACTTTGCATTCATTTCAGCAACCGTGACGGAGGGATTATCGTCGATGCGGATGTCGGTTTGAGCCAGGGATGCCGAAGCCATACCCAGCTTTGTCCATTCTTCATCGCTCAGCTTGCCGGTGGCCATTTTTTGACCGTCAACAAAGCTCTCAATGGCCAAAAGACGCATAGCCAACTGTTCTCTGGACATTTCCAAATTAAAGATGGCCACGGTTTTGCCATATTTTTTTGCAACATTTAATGCAAGATTTAAGGCAAACGCAGATTTACCCATAGCCGGTCTTGCGGCAACCAGGATCAGGTCGGAATTGTTGAGTCCGTTGATCTTGCGATCCAAATCCTGCAAGCCGGTGGACATACCGGGAAATGCGGCATCGGACTGGCTCAGTTCTGCCAAATGATCGAATACCTTATGCAAGGTGACGCCGATATGTTCCAGGGAATCTCCCGTTTCACCTTTCCGAAGTGCGTAAATTTTCTTCTCTGCACTTTCCAGCAGTTCCGCAGGCGTACCGACTTGTGCATAAACGGTTTCCACAATATCGGCACCTGCATCGGCAAGACCTCGCAACATGGCTTTATCACGGACGATATTGGCATATCGTACCGCATTAGCGGCAGTCGGCGTGATCTCCATAAGCTGCATGATATAATCACGGGAATTGTCATGGTAGACACCCAATTCACGCATTTTTTCCAGAACGGTGACCGGATCGATGGTTTCGGAAAAATTGAACATGGTATAAATGGTTTCATAAATTTCCCGATTTTGTTTCAAATAGAACGCTTCCGGTTTTAAAATACCAATAATATCCGTCAGGCATCGGCTGTCAATCAAAATAGAACCTAAAACAGCCTGCTCCGCTTCCAAAGACTGCGGCTGCTGCCGGGATCTCAATTCCTCATCCAAAATGTCTTGCCCCCTTTCAAAAAGCTCTATATAAACGCATTAAGCTTCCTCGATCTTAACTGTCAAAGGTGCAGAGATCTCATATCCCAGCTTGCAGTTGACGGTATAGGTGCCAACATTCTTAATGGGATCGGAAATAACGATCTTCCGCTTGTCTAAAGAAATTCCGGTGGATGCCTTCAAAGCATCGGCAATTTCCTGATTGGTCACAGAGCCGAACAGACGACCGGCTCCGCCACCTTTGGCCTTTACCACCAAAGTCATTTCCCGCAGTTTCCGGGAAGTATCCAGTGCCTCTGCCCGTTCCTTGGCGGCTCTCTCTGCGGCGGCTTTGTCATTCATATTTTTTGTATTCACCGCATCGGCGGTGGCTTCAATGGCAATCTTCCGGGGCAGCATATAGTTTCTGGCGTAGCCGTCGGAAACCTCCAGCATTTGACCCTTCTTGCCCTTACCTTTCACATCTTGCAACAAAATAACTTTCATAGGGAATACTCCTTCAAATTAGTTTTCATAATAGACATCAATACTCTTGACCAGTTCATCCAGTGCTTCCTTCACGGTTCTGCCGGAAAGCTGAGCACCAGCCGTTGCGGTATTTCCGCCGCCGCCCAAAGGCTCCAGGATCACCTGCACATTGGCTTCACCAATGGAACGGGCGGAAATGATAACACGGTCTTCATCGGGATACAGCACAAAGGATGCACTGATACCGGAGATGTTGAGAAGTTCGTCCGCAGCTTGTGCCGCCAAAGCACGGGATGTGCCGGCATTGAGTGCCGCAATGGCGATCTCCTGACGGTACAGACGAGCGGATTTGATGATCTGGTATTTTGCCATGGTATCCTGGAAATCATTTTGCAACAATTTCTTGACTTCCACCGTATCGGCACCCAACTGACGCAAATAGGCCGCTGCCTCAAAGGTACGCTCGCCGGTACGGACATTGAAACTCTTGGTATCCAGGAAGATACCGGCCATCAGGCACTTTGCCTCGATGGGCAGAACATCCTTTTTCTCCACAGCATACTGCAAAAGCTCTGTGACCAGTTCCGACGCAGAGGAGGCATAGGGCTCATGGAGATTTACCACAACGGGGGTAATATAATCTGCGGCACGACGATGATGGTCGATCACGCAAATACTGCTGATAGCCTCCAAAAGTGCCTTATTTTCCACCTGATCCGGGCGATTGGTATCCACAACCACAAGCATACTGCGGTTATCGGATCTGAGCAAGGCTTCCTGACCGGAAATGAAGGCATCCTGATACTCAGGTACGGTACGAAGCTGCTCGATCAATCGGGATGCGGCATTTTCCTCCATATCCAATACAATATGGGCCTCTTTTCCCTTCTTACGGCACAGACAGCGAATACCCACTGCAGCACCGATGGCATCCAGGTCAGCATTGCGGTGACCCATGATAAACACACGGCTGCTTTGACCGATCAATTCCATTAAAGAACCGGCTGTAATTCTGGAACGAACCTTACTGCGATGATCTGCTTCCTTGTTACGGCCGCCATAGAATGTGAAATTCAGGCGATCCTTGATAACCGCCTGGTCACCGCCACGGCTCAGTGCCATTTCAATTGCCAATGCAGCAAATTCATAGCCTTCACCATAGCTTTCCGCATCCACACCAACACCAAAGGAGATGGAAGCGGGCAAGCCGGAGGGACTGGTGATCTCATGGATCCGTTCCAAAAGATCAAACTTATTATCCATGATCTGCTTCAGATCACGCTTTTCAAAAATCAGCAGGAAACGGTTTTTTTCCAGACGACGCAACAATCCGCCATACTGCTCTGTCCACTGCGTAATTTCATCATTGATCTTGGCATGAAGACCGGAAATGGCACCTTCGGAAAGATTTTTCGTCAGTTCCTCATAATTATCGATCAGAATGATGGAAACGATGGGACGGGAACGGATATATTCGTCACGAACCTGGTAAAGCTCCGTCAGGTCTGTAAAGTACAGCACACCCAACCGGGTAGCCTTAGGATCATCTGCAAACACAGTGGTGCCATAAACACGGAAGCGGCGTTTTTGCAAGTTCACATCATAAGGATACTGGATCTTGCCGTCCGACAGCCAATCGGTAGCCAGGCCGGGGATCACTTCATCAATGGCGTGTTCCCGCATATAATCCCGGAAACCGGTGAGCTGGCAAAATTCGTCATTGGCATATACAACGCCGTTATCCTCCAAACGGACTGCCACCATGGGGAACGGGGGCTGAGAGCCATCGGAGGCGGTGACATTTTCCAATGCACCGTGAATGTATTTTTGCAGACTCTTTCGACGGTAATTCCGAAAGACAATGTACGAAATCAAGGCAAGTCCGGTAACCGCCAATTCCACGATGGCCAGCAGGTAATACTGCATATAAATCGCACCTGCGGCGAACAAAAACATCAGTGCAAAAGGCACACCCACACCAGGACGGAGCAATCTTCCAATCTTTTTATTCATAACGCTCTCTCCTTAAAAAGGATATAGTTTCCATAGTATCCCACTATTCTAATTATTATAACAAATAATGTAAAAAGGTGCAACCATCTTTTCAAATAATTTGGTAAAAATCTAAGTTTGTATCATTGCGTCGTATCTTAGGGAAAAATTTTTGTGTACAATCCCGTAATTTTGTGTTATACTATACTATGAAGCGAGTCGGCAGGGCGTGGTCCGACTGCACCAAATGAAATATTTAAGTGGGCGTTTACATTCCGGCACAGCGATTCGGGGCTGTTGCAGAAGGTTGCGGTCGCCTGCTTTTTATGGCCATTTTTTGAATTTTGAAAGGAGTATTGATTTTACTTGGCACAAAAATTAAAAATTATTCCCTTAGGCGGATTGGACGAAATCGGTAAAAACCTCACGGTTTTGGAATACGGAAAAGATATGATCATCGTCGATTGCGGTGTAGGTTTTCCCGACGAAGATATGTACGGTGTGGATCTGGTAATTCCGGATTTCACCTATTTAACGCAAAATGCCAAAAATATTCGGGGTATGTTTATCACCCACGGTCATGAAGATCACATCGGCTCTATCGCCTACTGTATGCAGCAGATCAGCTGCCCCATTCACGGCACAGCCATGACCAACGGGCTGATCCGACTGAAATTGGAAGAACATCGCCTTACCAATCAGGTTAAACTCATCACCCATAAGCCCGGTGATGTGGTAAAAGCCGGTTGCTTTACCGTGGAATTTATCCATGTCAACCACTCCATCGCCGATGCTGTGGCCTTCGCCATTCACACCCCTATCGGTACAGTGGTGATGACCGGTGACTTCAAGATCGACCCCACCGCCAAAGACGGCATGACCGATCTGGCACGACTGGGCGAATTGGGTAATCAAGGGGTTTTGGCTCTGCTTTGCGATTCCACCAATGTGGACCGGCAAGGCTACACCCCCAGCGAAAATTTGGTGGCGGAAAGTTTGGACCGACAGTTTAAAAACTGTAACGAAAGAATCATTGTCACCACCTTTGCCTCCAATATGCACCGTATCCAGTCAATTCTGGCAACGGCTCACCGCTACGGTAGAAAAGTGGCGGTCACCGGTCGCAGCATGGAAAATGTGCTGAAGGTAGCCCAGGAATTGGGGTATATCAAAGTACCTGCCGGTACGATCGTGGAATTGGGTGCGATTAAAAGCCTGCCTAAAAACAAGGTCGTTATCGTTTCCACCGGTTCTCAGGGCGAAAATATGTCTGCCCTTTATCGGATGGCATTTTCCACCCATAAGCAGATCGATATTGTAGGCGGTGACCGAATCATCATTTCCGCCTCTGCCATCCCGGGCAACGAAAAAGCCGTATCTAAGATCATAAATGAGCTGTACCGCAAAGGTGCAGATGTGGTTTACGAAAAAAGCGAGGGCCTCCATGTTTCCGGTCACGCTTGCCAGGAAGAATTGAAAATTGTCCACGCCCTTTGTAAACCCAGATTTTTCATTCCCGTTCACGGTGAGCAACGCCATCTGCAACTGCATGGCAGACTGGCAACCCAAATGGGAATGGCACCGAAGAATGTTTGCATCGGCGAAATCGGAAGTATCATTGAACTGACTGCCAAACATTGCAAGATCAACGGTATTGCCCCTGCCGGAAAGGTATTTGTTGACGGCACCGGCGTTGGTGATGTGGGTGCTGTGGTTCTTCGCGACAGAAAGCATCTGGCACAGGACGGTATGATCGTGGTGTGCGTAAACCTGAGCAGTCAGGATGGCGGTGTGATCAGCGGACCGGATATTATCACCCGTGGTTTTATCTATGTGAAGGAATCGGAAGAACTGATGGAGGAATTGCGAAATGTGGCCATGGAGGCTATCGACCGCTGTGCCAGAAAGCATATTCGGGACTACACCTCCGTGAAATCTGCGATCAAAAACGATTTAAGCGGTTATTTGTATAAGACCACAAAGCGTAACCCCATGATCCTGCCCGTCATTACGGAAATCTAAAAAACATCAGCCGGCTCACAAGAGTCGGCTGATTAGACATTTTATTCTATGATCGAAAAAAGGAGGGATACTGTGCGATATTATGTAGCACCTTTAGAGGGTATCACAGACAGCATATACAGAAAACTGCACCAAAAATATTTCCCCGGTGCTGATCGCTATTATACCCCCTTCTTTTCCCCCACTGTCCAT